>JALUZN010000285.1 GCA_027011835.1 Draconibacterium sp.
TTGCATGGTATTGCAAAGTTCTATAATAATGATAGATAGAAGTCAAAATGAAAAGATAAATATTAACACTTTTACCTGCGAACGGCATACTTTATCAACAAAAAAAAATATTTCTTTAAGTTTCAGAAAAACGTACTAATTTAGACCTGAATATTTACTTTTTTATTATACCGAAACATAGAATAAATAAATGCAAGCATTTTTAATATAACAAGACCAAAAGCTTGCACTTATAAAAACATCGAAAACAGTATCTAGCTGTATGTTACACACTTAACTGTTTTTCGGCAAACCCTATTTAACTTCATTAAAATAGCTGTCGAAAACATTACACAGTTGTTTGCCAAATAAAATCCAGTTGCCCGACAGAGGGTCTTTTATTTCGCTGTTCATTTTATGCACATTGAGTTCGAGAACGACAGCTTCAATACCAAACTGAACCATCAATCCTTCGTCGAAAGTGGTCGATTCCGGGCCGGATTTTACCAAAGGATTATCTTTAAAATCTGATTTAGTTCGCAACAACTGCTCGAAGATTTTCATATTCTTCATATACTTTTCTCGCCCTTTTGTGTCGGCAGCAAGAATTAAAGGGCCACTTGAATCGTTATGGAAATCGACTGCCAAGTCGGGTTTTAGTCCTTTTTTAATTTGTTGAGCGAGCCACTGTTCCATTACATAATTTTCGGGAGCCAGTTTTGGGTCGGCAAGTTTGTTCAGCCCCCGGTTTAAATCTACTCCGTGCATATTAAATCGGGTTTTCCCGTTTGCCACCCCATCAATATTTGCCATTGGTAAAATATAAACAACAAAGTTTTCGAGGTATTTTTTCGACTCGTCGCTACCGTTTAACAACTGCTCAACTATTCCTTCAACAGCCCAGTTTCCGCCCGGTTCCCAAGGGTGTACCCGCGCACGAATAAAAATCCGGTGTGGAGCATTTTCATTTCCAATTTGTACAATTTTAATGTCGCGTCCCTGAACCGATTTTCCAATGGTAGAAATCTTTACCCGACTGTTGCCGGAAATACGTTTTAGCATTTTATTTAAATTTGTAACTCCGTATGGCTCAACACTGGCAACAAAAAGCGAATCGGTTTCCATATGAACCGTAAATTTAGAACGGTTGCCATTTAACATCTCGGTAGGAATATGTTTCCATTTTTTTCCGTCGGTTGAAACCACGCACGATGTAATATCCCTGTTTTGAAAATAAATTCTTCCATTGTAAATGTTATCGAAATTTCTCAAAATAAAAGTAATGTCCGAGTTGGGTTTTGCTTCCACTTTAAAGTGCCAGTGTTCGTTTGCACGGTTAAACGTATTACGCTCGTGGTCGTATTGCTGCGAAATGTAAACAATTCCGTCGGTACCGAGTTCCCAATTAAAATGCGAGGCATTGTCAAACGAATTATCGATATAAATAAGCGGCGTTTTTTCTTTATAGTTTTCCCATGCCAAATCGTTGGTACGAACCATTGTTAGAGGTGCCGGGAAAATACTGTTAAATACGTGCATTTGGTACGGCTCTTCAATAACAACATCGCTTTCGTCAATCTCTCCGTTTTTATCCTGAACTTTACTGATATCGAGGCCCAGATATTTTGCCATAAACGGGTACATCGCTTTTCGTTTCGAAAGGCCGTAATCGTGAACTTCGTTTGCGAAATGTGCATTTTCTACAAGGTCGGCTTTCCCGTAAAGTTTATAAACATTCTGAATGTACGGGAATTCAACTTTAGGAACATTTTTTGTCCAGTCGTCTCCGTCGGAAATAATGAGCTGTGGACGTGGTGCAGCAAGTGCGGCAATTTCAGCATTATTGGTTTCGTGATTTGCACTTTTATGAATGGGCATTCCACTTTCGCAAACGCAGCCACCAAAAAAGTCGGCCGAGACCATCACCACCGGAACCGAAACGGCAACACGTTTATCGACGGCAGTAAGCAAAAAACTTTGTGTTCCTCCTCCCGAAGCTCCTGTTATTCCAATTCTTTTTGAATCGACCTCGGGAAGTGAGCTTAAAAAATCGACACCTCTAATGCTATTCCACAACTGCTGTTTCAATGCTTTAGGATGTTTGTGAATCCAGCCGGCTTCGCGCATTTCGCCGTAGCCAACCATATCGTACGACAGTACTACAGCACCCATTTTCGCTAGCGTGGCACATCGTTTTTGCATATCTGCCCGGTAACGACCATAATTCCCATCGGTACTCCAATGCCCGTGCGGACAGAGAATTGCAGGTATTTTTCCCTCAATTTTTAATGGCTTATATAAACTTCCGGTAACAAAAACTCCGGGCAAACTTTCGAACGCAACATTAATAACCGAATAATCTTTATACTCTCTAAAATTGCGATAAATACGGTTTTGATAACTATGTTCGGGCATTGGAAACAACTCGGCGCCTTTCAGAATATTCTCAACTATATTTGCTGCACGCGCTTCCCACTCGGCTAAGTTATTATAACTGTCGGCAAATCGCTTTAACTGCTCTTTTGCCTCTTCCGGAGTTTGATAATGCCCCACACAAAGCGTTGAAGAATTTTGAGATGTACATACTTTTGTTCCTGTAAAAAGCAACAGAACAATAAAAAATAGAAACTTAAAACTTACATCGAATTGCCGAACAGATAAATACTTTTTCATTTTAATTGGTTTAGATTTTTGTTGTTACTCAGCAGTGCCATAAGAATTTAATTTGCTGCATAGTAACATTTCTTTATTTCATTATTCAAAAATAGAAATTTTTCTCATACTTGGCTTTGTGCTACCTGCTATTCAGGTGAACACACCTTCAGTAAAAAGATAATTTCGGAGGTACACACACATTAGTTTTGAATAAAAAAAGACACCATGAGAAAGCATTTTAAAGGCGTTTGGTCGCGAAGGTCTCGATATTGTTCCTGTTAACTTTGTTTTGTGCAATTCGTAAATCGACAAATTTAAGAACCGTTTGGGGCCCACCGGTTACGAAATTTATTTCGGTACCGACTTGTAATCTCAAACCCAAATAGCTTTTCTTGCGATATACATCGGGCCAAAAAGCTAAATGGGTTGATTAAAGCAGCAAATAAATTATTTTATTTTCCTAAAATAGAGTTATATAGCTCATCGCTTAATATGGTTGGCGAATAAGTTTCGCCTCTGAATTTCAGAATATTTGTAAATGCTTTAATATGAAATTCAGAACCCTTTAATAGATTTCCATAAACTCGTTCAATGTTATTGCTTTCGGTTTCTTCAATCAAATTCATAAGGTCGTTAATATCGTACTCTTCGATAAAAGCGCCAACTTTAAGTGCATCTTCCAGGCTCTTCGTCCCCTGCGTAGTTAACTGTTTATACAAATCGGTAAATTCCTGATTTGAAAAATTACCTTCGCCTTCAACCATCGGGTCTTCTATTGCATACCCATTTAATAACCACAAAACAGCTTTTGTATGAGCGGCTTCGGCTTTTGCAATATTTTTGAAAACAGGTGTTTTATAGAGATTGTAAAAATAGAGATAAACATCTTGCGCCAGCTTCTCCTCTTCGCGCATCATTATTAGTCCCTCCTTCTCTGCATCAGATAAATCCTCGGTAAACGAGTAGTTATACGTGCAGGTTCCTGTTGCAAAATTTGTTTTTTTATCCAGAATATCCTCATACAATCCGGCAGAAATAATAGTTGGAACATAGCTCTCGTTTAACCGGGTTAAAGAGAAAGAATATGCTCTCATATGAATTTCAGACCCTCTTAACAAGTTCCCAAACACTCTCTTAATGTCGGCATTTTGGGTATCTTCCAGAAATTTCAACAAATCGGCAATGTCATACTCTTCAATAAAAGCAGCCACTTTTAATGCTTCTGTCAGGCTCTCTTTTCCCTGCTCTATAAGCTGATTATACAAGTCGGTAAATTCCTGATTACTGAAATTACCTTCGCCTTCGAGTGCCGGGTCTTCGAGTCCGTAACCATTTATTAAATAGAGTACTGCAGCCGAGTGAATGTTTTCGCTTTTAGCGATATTACGAAAAACAACATAATTATGAATTTCATAAAATTTCGAATAAACATCGTGCGCCAGTTTCTCCTCTTCGCGCATTTTTATTAAACCGTCGATATCGGCTTCGGTTAAATTATCCGAGAACGTACAACTATCGGCAATTTCAGCCACAGTTTCGGCACTTTTTTCTGTGTTATCGGGTTCAACTGGGTTGTTGTTTTTTAATGGTTCGGAACACGATGAAAGAAAAAATACCACACCAACAACTGCTACAATTAATAACGATTTCATAGTTTTCATAATTATATGTTTTTACGATTTTGATGAATAATTACCATTTCCGCGGCCATTCCCATTGTTTCCGTTTCCTGAACGGTGTCCCCGGCAGCCTTTCCCTTTTCCTCCACGATTGCCTTTTCCATATCCGGCATTTCCTTTGTTTCCGCTGCGCTTATTCGATGCAAACTGCTTTCCCTGATTCCTTCCCTGGGCGTGCAATGCTTCGTACTGTTCTTGCTGGCTGGCAGTTAACAGTTGTTTTACTTCATTCCGGTGCGCCTTAACTTTTTTAAGCATCTCTCCTCGAATATCGTTCTTTTCGATAGCATCGACAGTTCCCCGGCGGTTATCACGAAGTTCTGCCATCTCGGTCTGATGCTTTTGTTCCAACTCCTGAATCTTGGTTTTTTGCTGTTCGGTTAAGTCGGTAATCTGTTCCAAACAAACTCCTGTTTTGTTGTTATTTACTCTGTTTCTGTTTCCATAACCCTGTGCAAACACGGTTGTTGTTGCTAATGCAAGGGCAAAGAACGCCCAGGCAAATTTTCGTAACTTGCTAATTCTCATTGCTTTAAAATTTAAAAGTGAATAATTATTTTTTATCTGTTCCGGTGTCGCCCCCCATATTTTGGAAGCGAAACATCTTCATTTTTCTTTAACATCGAAATAAAAATTTCGTTTAGTTTATTGCGTTGTTCCTCGTTACAAACGCTTTTCATTCCAAGATAGTAGTCGATGGTTTTATCTTTTAACTCGCTGTGCAATTCACCTATTTGCGATGAAATCGATTTTAGTACTTTCTTATTCGAGTTCTCTCGCCCTAACTCCTGCACCATTTCACGTCGCAACACCTCGAGCTGATGTGATATTTGCCAGGCTGTTTTATTATAACTCCGGTTTAACTCTCTAAATTGAGTTAGCTGCTCGGCATCGAGGTTTAACTGTTCTCTGAAGAACCGGGTGCGTCTTTCAGAGGGGACTTTAATTGCCGCCTCTTCAATCTGGTTCATAAACTTTTTATCTTGTTGTTTATGGTAGAGAAACGAAATTCCCATCGACAAATTGGTTGCTGTTAAAATAGCAATAATCCAAACGAGTGAACGATATGCAGGTTTTTTCATCATAACTTACTCCATTAAAAATGTTTCAATCGACTCGGTCTCCATTTCGTTTAAATACGGAACTGTTTCCTGGTCGAATTGTGTTGAACTAAACACATTTACCGGCGTAGGTTGCCCTATTTTTATTCCCGAATATACACCAATAATTAACAAAATTGAAAAGAATACGGGTTGCAACACTTTCCTCAAAAATACTTTTTCAAATATACCAATATGTTGCGTTTCGCTATTTTCGAGTTTTGCTTTTACCCGCGTATAAAAAAACGGATTTACCTCTGTCGATTTCTCATCTTCAGTTACCTGCAGCGTTTTTTTCATATCGGCAGCAAAAGCGGCACAATCGGGACACTCGTTTAAATGAGCTTCCAACTGCTCCCTCTTTTCTAAAGGTAAATCTCCTTCGAGAAAGAAAATAAGCTCTTTATGTAACGTTTTGCAATTCATTTTATTAACTGTTATTTGTATGACACATTCTATTTTAAAAACTTGCGTTTACAAGCACTTTTTTTTATAACAACGATAAAGTTTTTTCTGAAGATTCTTTTTTGCCCTGTGCAAGAGCGACTCGACCGACGACACCGATAAATCCATAACTTCGGCTATTTCGCTATACGAAAGGTCTTCGTATTTACTAAGTGTAAATGCTACTTTCTGGTTTTTTGGCAACGCGGCAATGGCCTCGTGTAAAAGAACTGCCCGCTGTTGATTCTCGAGTTGGAACCCGGGGTGGTCGCTTTTTGTTGCCGCCAGATTTTGCAACGCTTTGGTTTTTGTTTCAACCGAATCTTCGAAAGATTGAAACCATTTTCTTTTTTTATTGTCGCGAATAAAGTTGAGCGAACGGTTTACGGCAATCCGGTACAACCAGGTCGACAGTTTTGCATCGGCTCTGAATTTATGAATCGAACGATAAACTTCAATAAAAACATCCTGAGCAATATCTTCGGCATCGTGCTTGTTGTGCACCATTCCAAAACAGGTATTCACCACCAATTTCTGATAGTTTTCAACCAGCTGTTTAAATGCAGGTTCGCTTCCCGATTTGAGTTTCTCTATAATTTCTGCCTCGCTCATTTTTTCGAATGTACTCGATTTTTTTATTACGGAGCTATTTTATTTTGAAAAAAGTTCGAAAATATCGCGCGGTGGAATATCGTTATTTTCGCCAATATCGCGAAGTGTTTCTCCTTTTTGGGCTTTTATTCCATTCTCTTTTAAAATCTTCATCAACTCGTCGGGAGTTTTTCCGGTTTCTTCGGCAAAATCCTCAATACTTTTTCTTCCAATTCCACTTCCCACACGCTCGTTTCCGGCTTTACTAATTATCTGATTGTAAATTTCAAGAGGAGTAGTTTCGTTAATTTCTGCAATCTCCTGAAGCGTTTGAATATCGGTGTTTTCGTATTTTATTTTATGAATATCGAGTTTGTTTGTTATGCGCTCGACTGAATTAAAATGAAGTTGTTCGGCCAGTTCTGTCAAAGTAAGCTGCTCGGCGTGTGGAACCGGAGGCTCCTCTTCAACTTTTTCCCACGAGTCGGTAAGATATTCGCCAAAATCCATTACCGATTGAAATGGTGGCACAGCATAAATAATTCCGAAAAAGAAAACTACTGCAAGAACAGATGAGATGATAAACTCTCGTTTTTTATTCAGCCCCGACTCTTTTTTCGATTTCAGATATGAGAGGAATGCTTTCCAGTTTACAGTAAAAAGATGGAAAACAGATAGAATAACAAAGGCAAACGAAAATACAGTATGAATGGATTGCCACTCCTCTTTCTGAAATCCTAAAATCGACCAGTTTACCCAGTGTGCATATCTTCCGGGAGGTGCCAAATACAACATTGCTCCCGAAATTAAAATAAACACAAACGAGTAAGTTAACCCAAAACTGATAAATGCTCTCCAACTAAATTTATTCTTCATTTTTTTAAAATTGTAATTTGCTTTGTTCGTAAGACACGCAATTAAAAAAAAACTTGCGGAAAATATTTTCAACCCTTCTATTTTTTATCGCAGGTGTACAACGTAATTTTCCGATAGCAATTTAAAGCAAACCAGAATAAGCAAAAGTACATTAGTTTTATACGTCGAATGAAATTGATTTCATAATGATGAATAGCCACAAAGGTGTGCCTTTGGCAGAATTTCGATTTAAAAATCTGTGAATCTGGGGCAGTAAAATATTTTTAGCCCCGAGATTTATCTCGGGGATTGGAATGCGCGAAGCAAAAAGGTGCACCCACAAAAGTTGCAAATAGTGAAAATATTGCACGCACCGCAAAACAAAAAGTTGTAAATTTCGAATAACCACGAAGGTGTGCCTTTGGCAGAATTTCGATTTAAAAATCTGTGAATCTGGGGCGGTAAAATATTTTTAGCCCCGAGATTTATCTCGGGGATTGGAATGTGCAAAGCAAAAAGGTGCGTCCACAACAGTTGCAAAAAACGGAAACATTGCACGCACCGCAAAACAAAAAGTTGCAAATTTCGAATGACCACGAAGGTGTGCTTTTGGCAGAATGTTGAATTTCGATTTTAAAGCATCTGCGAATCTGTGGCTTTTAATTTTGAGATGTTTGTTTGTCACAAAAATTGTGAATGATGAATGATGAATTCCGAATATTGAATTTCGATTTAAAAATCTGTGAATCTGGGGCAGTAAAATATTTTTAGCCCCGTGATTTATCT
>JALUZN010000286.1 GCA_027011835.1 Draconibacterium sp.
AAAAACGTTAGGCGATATCGTAGGGGCATTTCAATCCATTACCACCGTTGAATATATTCGCGGGGTAAAAACAAAAAATTGGAAACCATTCGATAAAAAAATTTGGCAGCGAAATTATTGGGAACACATTATTCGAAATGAAAAATCGTATAATAATATTTCTGAATATATAAGAAACAATCCTCAAAAATGGGATAACGATAAATTAAATTTTACAGAATAATAATGAACGAAGCCGAAACAAGAGCAGAATTAATAGACCCTAAACTAAAAGCCAACGGTTGGGGCGTGGTTGAAGGTTCAAAAATCCTCCGTGAACGCAATGTTTGTAAAATCACCGATGGCAGAATACAGGTTGGCGGTGGCAGGAAAAAACCATTGATTGCCGATTATATTCTCGTTTACAAAGGGATTAAACTCGCTGTTGTTGAAGCCAAAAGCGATGAACTGGAAGTTGGCGAAGGTGTTGCACAGGCAAAACTATATGCCGAAAAATTAAAACTCGATTATACCTATTCTACCAACGGAAAAGAGATTTATCAAATCTGTATGAAAACAGGCGAGGAAAAACCCGTTGATAATTTTCTTACGCCTGACGAACTTTGGAATGCAGTTTACAGCGACCAAAACGAGTGGAGAGATAAATTTAATGCTGTTCCGTTTGAAGATAAATCGGGAACCTGGCAACCTCGCTACTATCAGGAAATTGCAGTAAAAAATGTATTGGAAGCCGTTGCTCAAAACAAAGACCGTATTTTATTAACCCTTGCCACAGGAACAGGAAAAACAGCCATTGCTTTTCAGATTTCGTGGAAATTATTTCACACTCGCTGGACATTGCAGCGTGACGGAAAAAGAAGGCCACGAATTTTGTTTCTTGCCGACCGCAATATTTTAGCCGACCAGGCATTTAATGCATTCTCTGCATTCCCTGATGATGCAATGGTTCGCATCAAACCAAAAGAGATTAAGAAAAAAGGGAAAGTGCCAACAAACGGCAGTATCTTTTTTACCATTTTTCAAACCTTTATGTCAAAATCAATTGAAAATGGAGAACCGAAAATGGACAATGAAAATAATTCTCAATTGTCAACCATCAATTCTCAATTCAACTTCGGAGAATATCCAAAAGACTATTTCGATTTTATCATAATTGATGAGTGTCACCGTGGCGGAGCAAATGACGAAGGAAACTGGAGAGGGATTTTAGAGTATTTCTCCCCGGCCGTTCAGTTGGGTTTAACAGCCACCCCAAAACGAAGAGACAATGTTGATACTTACCGTTATTTTGGCGAACCCGTTTACATCTATTCGTTAAAAGAAGGAATAAACGATGGTTTTTTAACACCCTTTAAAGTAAAGCGAATTAAAACCACTCTTGACGATTACATTTACACAAGCGATGATGATGTGATTGAAGGTGTAATAGAAGAAGGAAAACTTTATACCGAGCCTGATTTTAACAGGATTATTGAAATAAAAGAACGGGAAGCAAAAAGGGTTCAGATATTTATGGACGAAATCAATCAAAATGAAAAGTCGATTGTATTTTGTGCCACCCAGGAGCACGCAGCCGCAATTCGGGACTTGGTAAACCAATACAAAGGAAGTAATGACCCAAACTATTGTGTTCGTGTAACAGCCAATGACGGAGAAATTGGTGAACAGTTTTTACGGGAGTTTCAGGACAACGAAAAAACGATTCCTACAATTCTTACTACTTCGCAGAAACTTTCAACCGGTGTTGATGCCCGGAATATCCGCAATATTATTTTAATGCGCCCGGTAAATCAGATAATAGAATTTAAACAAATTGTAGGTCGGGGAACCCGGCTTTTTGATGGCAAAGAGTTTTTTACAATCTATGACTTTGTGGATGCATATCAACGGTTTTCTGACCCCGAGTGGGACGGTGAGCCAATGGAACCTGCTGAATACACCACTGGCGAGCCAAAGAAAAGAGAAGTTAGAGAAAAGGAACCTGATTACAAGCCGGAAAAAAGAGCTGTTAAAATAAAAGTAAAATTAAAAGACGGCAAAGAGAGAGAAATACAACATATGATTGCCACTTCGTTTTGGAGTGCAGACGGTAAACCGATTTCGGCACAGGAGTTTTTAGAAAACCTTTTTGGTGAACTGCCTAACTTTTTTGAGAATGAGAAGGAATTAAGAGAAATTTGGAGCAATCCGTCAACAAGAAAAACACTGCTCGAAAAATTAGATGAAGCAGGTTTTGGCAAAGAAGAATTAACAACACTTCAAA
>JALUZN010000287.1 GCA_027011835.1 Draconibacterium sp.
GGTTTTCTCAAATCACAAGTGGAAAAATGAATTTTTAGAATCCACCTAAAAGAGCAAAAATGAATACAAAATATTCAATAGTAAAAAACGGAACGGTAATTACACCCGAAGATGAAATTAAAGACGGGATTGTTGTTATTCAGAACGACAAAATAATTGAAGTAGGGAAACGCGGAGAAGTTAACGAGCCGGCAGATGCAACCATAATTGATGCAGGCGGCAATTTTATCTCCCCCGGATTAATTGATATTCATGTAAACGGAGCAAACGGAGCAGATGTTTCTAAAGTTGATTCAGGAACATTCTCGACAATGGGTAATTTCTTTACAAAATATGGAGTTACTTCGTATGTTGGAACCACAATTACCGCCGCACCTGCCGATATTATTAAAGCGTTACAATTTGCGCGCGCGTACAAAACGGAGAATAAAATTGATGGCGCCGAACTTTTAGGAATCCACATGGAAGGTCCGTATTTGAGCCCCGAACAGAGCGGTGCCCACCCAAAACAATTTCTGGCACTGCCCAAACCCGAACATTATATGCCGTTTCTCGAATACAGCGATGTGCTGCTAAAAATGACAATTGCACCGGAATTGGAGGGCGCGGAGCAACTGGTAAAAGATTTACGCGAAAGAAATATTGTTGTTTCGGCGGGACATACAAACGGAATTTATTCGGAGATGAAAGAGGCAATCGATGCCGGGGTAAATCACGCTACCCATTTCTTTTGCAATATGTCGCATTTTAGGCGCGATAACCTGAAACGGGTTGCCGGAGTTGTTGAGACACTATTATATGACGATCGTGTTTCGGGAGCTTTAATTGGCGACGGCTGGCACGTGGGGCCACAACTAATGAAACTGCTGATAAAAGTTAAAGGAATTGATAAAGTTTGTTTTGTAACCGATGCCATGCCGGCAGTTGGATTGCCCGACGGGATTCATAAAGTTGGAGATGTGGAAGCGGTTGTTGAAAACGGAATTGCACGGCTAAAAGACAATACTGCGTATGCCGGCAGTGTTACAACCATGAATGTGTGTGTGCGAAACGGAATAAATCAAGTCGGGTTGTCGCTGGTCGATGCGGTGCGGATGTCGTCGCTAACACCGGCAAAAATTATTGGTGTTGCCAATAGAAAAGGAAGCCTCGAAAATGGGAAAGATGCCGACATTACTATTTTCGACAACAACATAAATATAAAAAATACAATTGCGAAAGGAGAGGTGATATTTTAATAGGAAAAGATTTATGACAGAGATTCTGAAACAAGTTCTGTCATTTCAAATGCGAGGAACGAAAATGAGAAATCTTCTTCTCTTAAAATAGAGATTCCGGTTCGAGGCCGGAATAACGGCTATAAAAAGGAGCTATAAAAAGGAACTAAGAGAAATAATAATATTTAAATAACAGGTAATGAATAGATTGTCGAAAAATTACGCTTGGATGGTTGTTGGAATTCTGTGGTTTGTTTCTATGTTAAACTACCTCGATCGGTTGCTAATTGCATCGATGCGAACCCCCATTAAAGCAGACATTCCAATGACCGATGCCGAGTTCGGACTTTTAACTTCGGCGTTTTTAATTATCTATGCCATACTAAGTCCGTTGGGCGGTTACCTTGCCGACCGGTTTAGTCGCAAATGGGTAATATTCACCAGTTTGCTGCTGTGGTCGATAATTACATTACTAACCGGGTTTGCACAAAACTACACCCAACTTATTACCACCCGTGCAATTATGGGAATAAGCGAAGCATTTTATATGCCGGCTGCCGTTGCACTTGTAATGGACTACCACAAAGGTTCTACCCGCTCGAAAGCATCGGGAATATTAATGACCGGACTTTATGCAGGAATGGCATTGGGCGGATTGGGCGGATATATAGCAACTATTTGGGATTGGAGGCTTGGGTATCATCTTTTCGGGTTCCTTGGGATTGTTTATGCCGCAGTAGTGTTTTTTACATTAAAGGATGCTCCCAAAGAAGAATCAACAACTGAAAATGTTGAAAATGATTATAATTTTATTGAAATAGTAAAAAGCCTTTTTAGTTCGAGAGGATATCTGTTGATTCTTGTTTATGGAATATTGGGAGGAGTCTGTTTGTGGCTAATTTATGCGTGGCTTCCAACATTTTTTCAGGAAGGATTTAATCTTTCGGTTGGAGATGCTGGCATTTCTGGTACTATGTATGTTCAAATTGCATCTTTAATAGGCGTACTTATTGGAGCATACTTAGC
>JALUZN010000288.1 GCA_027011835.1 Draconibacterium sp.
ACTTAAGATTGAATTTTGTTTTGTTTTTCAGCGGCAAAAGTGTGCCTTTGCAATTACATTGATGTTATAAAAATGTTACAAAACGATTAAGTTTTTAATTGTGATTTTGAGTAATTAATAACTGCGGAACATCAAGTCCGAAGTGAATTTCATTCATAGCATAAAACCGGGTTATTTTAAAATTTCTTTTATCTGTTTCGTTTTTAGTTCAACCTCGGGATTAAATTTTACTCCATTCATATAATCTAATAAACTCATTTTTAATTGTACTGCTTCGGGCCTGCTTTTCAAGTTATTTACAAGGTCGGCACCACTAACAAGAATCTTTCCTTTCCCCACTTTGGCTTCAAACAGCAAAGCCAGTCTGCGGTTGGTAACCCAGTCGTCGATAATTCGAACGATTGGTTTTAACTCCACCGGAAACGAATTTAGCTCAATGGCATCGGCGTAACTCATGGCATCCCACCATTGCCAGTTCGAGTGATATTCGGTTGGGAATTCGGCCAGTGCCGGATGTTCAGGATTGCATAAAATGCCCAGAGTGTGTGGTTTTTGTCCGCCGGTCCAGGCAGTATTCCAAAAAATGCTCGAAAAACCAACAGCAACTTTCCCTCCCATTTGCGGTGAAACCTTTCCTTTGCCAAGGCTTAACAAAACTTTTCCACCACCGTTTAAATAGTTTAATGTTTGAGCAGTTAATTTTTCCACAACTTTTACATTGCCTGTTTTAATCTTTTCTATTTTAGGATAAACCCAAATATCCCATGAGTTTTTAAATTTGCCAACTTCTGCTTCTAAAGTGAGTTTTCGGGCTTTGTCTTTTACTGCAAATTTGTGTTTGATTTTTCCCAGTTGAATGTTGTTTCCAATTCCAATTTTTTGCTCGTTCAAACTCCATTCAGCAATAATTTTACTGTTTTCGTAAAGCATACATGTTGGTTTTATGGTTATTTTTTCTGTTTTCTCGAAACGTGCCAGTTCAATAAGAACATTCATTGTTTCTCCTTCAATAAAAGTTCGTTTTTCGAAACGTGCCAACGGAACGGTTGAGTTGCAAAACCGGCTGTATTCTTCGGGTGTAACATACCCTTTCTCTTCCCAAAAGGGGTCGAGTGTTCCAATCAGTGCTGTTCCCTGTCCTGGGAAATCTTGTAGTCCCAGTAATTGAAATCCTGCAAAACCGGGAGTTCGCAAGGCAGCTTCGATATCGGCTTTGTAGCAGAGTGTTTGTAATTTCCCTGAGGCCATTAAAAATTTACTGGCCAGGTTACCCATGTGGTTTGCATTTAAACTCTCCTGAAATATTTCGAAGTTTTTCGCTTTTAACGGGCCGGTATATTTTTTTATTTCATTGAAATTGGGATATACACACCACTGTCCTACTTCGTGGCTTACAACCGGAATTCCGTCGCCACGCATTTTATTTCGCCAGTCGTAATTGGTTTTTGGCGGTTGGGCATTTATAATGCTTTTTAGCCCTTCTCCCCACCCTTGAATACGGGGTTGTGGCAGGTTGTGGTAATTGTTTACCGGAAGAGCCGGCCAACCTGCTCCGGAAGTATATACGCGGCGAGTATCTTTGGCTTTCCACCACGATACAAATTTGGTTAAAAACTGATTTATGTTTTTCCCTCCCGGCTCGTTTCCGTAAGCAAGCATTACAAATGAAGGATGATTCCCGTAGGTTTTAACAATGCGTTTGCTTTCGTCCCAAATGTATTGGTCTATGGGGAGTCCATCGCCTAAGCGCGTCGTACTGTTGGCCCACGACGAACACTCGATTTGTAAATAAACGCCCATTTTATCGGCAGCACGGAAAGCGGCTTCGGGCGGGCACCACGAGTGAAACCGGACATGATTTAATCCGTGTGCTTTTATTGCTGAGAACTCTTTTTCCCAATCGCGAATATGTGTTGATGGATAACCTGTTTTTGGCGAAATGGCACAATCTAATGTTCCGCGTAAAAAAAGTGGCCGCCCGTTAATGGCAAACCGCGTGCCTTTTACTTTAAATTCGCGCAGGCCAAAACATACCTGCTTTTTATCGGTTCCTGTTTTTGCTTCTAATTTTACCAAAAGTTGATAGACATTTGGATTAAATTCGTCCCAAAGCAGCGCATTGTTGCCCATTTTGTAACTCATTTTAACAATATTCGTACCACCCGGAGCTACGGTAAAGTCGAACGACTTTTCTTTCGTCTTAAGCTCTTTGCTTTTCAACTCAGCTTCAACATCAATTTCTATCGATTGTTCCTCATTGGTCGAATTAATAATTGTAGCTTTTATTTGGGCTGTTTTTGTTTGAATGTTGGGGAAAACCTGTATATCATCAAAATAGATTTTTGCGGTGGTGTGTAACGAAATGTCGCCAATAATTCCGTTCCAATTCGACTGGGTGTGATCGGTGATACTGTGCGAGTTTTGTCCTACGTCAACATCTTTTATTCGATTATCAATGCAAATTGTTATTCTGTTTTCTCCCTCTTTTAGTAACGAACTTATTTCGTATTTATGTGGCACCGCCAAACTGTTTTGCGTTCCCGCTTTTATTCCATTTATCCAAACTGTCGACTCCCAGTGTGGGCGTTCTAAATTTAGCCAAACAGGTTGTTTTAGCCATTTTGGGGGTACGGTAACTTTTTTGCTGTACCAGGCAGCACCGGTATATTTTTTATCGGGTTGTAACCAAAATGGGAATCGGATAGTATTGAGGTCTTCATATGGCGCATAATTGGGGTCGTTTATCCAATTTTTATTTCTAACTCCACCTGTCCATTGGGTTTGTAAATTAATATCGAACCCTTTCCCGTTTTCTACCATCGACCCCGGCAGTTGAATGGTGTCGTCGAGATTGGTGTTGAACCAACTTTCCGACAAACCAATATCCTCATTGTCGATTTGAAACTGCCATTTACCGGCCAGACTCATGGTTTCGTTTTTGGGTTGAGAACACGAGAGAAACAGGAATAGTAAACTAATGAACGCGAGAGAAATCGATTTCATAATCAGACTGTTTTTTTCAGTTTAACGAAAATAGTAAAAAAACTGAGTTTATTGAATGAGGGTTAATTTCAGGTTGAGAGGTTTTTACAATGTTTTTCATTCTCTAAAATTTAGAACAGGAACCAGGAGCTAATAAACAAGAATAGTGCTTTTATTAATCATGCTCCTGTGTGTGAAATCTTTTATCATGAATGTTTTATGTTTGTTTTTCTGTTTCAATAAAACAATTACCTGCGCTTTCTCAACTAATTTATAATTTCATGTTCGATTTCTTCGAGTGATTTTCCTTTTGTTTCGGGAAGTTTCTTGAAAATGAAAATAAAACCGGCAAGACTAATAATTCCGTATAACCAGAATGTTCCGGAAGCACCAAATGTAGAATTCAATATAGGAAAAGAGAGTGTTAAAAGAAAGCTTGCCAGCCAAAGCGACAGGGTTGCAACAGCCATTGCCGCTCCACGAACACGGTTTGGAAAAATCTCGGAAAGAACAACCCATATTACCGGAGCCAGCGACATGGCATAGCAGGCAATGGCAAGAATTACCAAAAGCAACAGTGGCCAGCCGGTAACCTGAAAAAAGTAAGCCGCACCCATTAATGCATAAATTCCTGTTAACCCTCCGGCACCAATTAGCATTAACGCTTTTCTGCCCAGTTTGTCAACTGTGTAAATTGCTACAAACGTAAAAATAAGATTTACACTGCCGGTGACAACAATGTTGAATAAAATATCAGATACATTATATCCGGCAGCTTCAAAAACCTCCTCGGCATAATTAAAAATTACATTTATGCCACACCATTGTTGAAAGGCTGCGAGCACGACTCCTATCAGCAAAATTTTTCTTAAATGAGGTTCAAACAGGCTTTTTATGCTAACCCGACCGGTAGTATTGATAAGTGATTCGCTTATGTTTTTGTATTCGTTAGCAGCATAAGAATCTCCTCCAATGCGGGCTAAAATTCGAAGCACCCTTTTTTTATTTCCTGTTTTGGCTAACCAACGCGGACTTTCGGGAACAAAAAACATCAGTATAAAAAAGAGTCCTGCCGGAATCGATTCGGCCCAAAACATCCATCGCCAGCCTGTTTGTCCGTTCCACGAATGAAGAATATCAACATCGGTTGCCCCGGCCGGTACCGGTTGGGCAATTTGCCAATTAATAATTTGAGCCAGTAAAATTCCAATAACAATTGTAAGTTGATTAAGCGAAACGAATTTCCCCCGCATAGCAGCCGGCGAAATTTCGGCAATATACATAGGCGAAAGTGTCGATGCTAAACCAATGCCAATTCCACCAATAATTCGGTAAACAATAAAGCCGGTAAATCCCGAAACGGCTCCGGTTCCAATTGCCGATAAAGTAAAGAGTAATGCCGAAAAAAGCAACAATCTTTTCCTCCCGTAACGGTCGCTGAAAATGCCCGAAACGGCTGCACCAACCAAACAGCCAATTAAGGCACTGCTCATTGCAAAACCTTGTAACCCCGGCGACTGAGCTATGTAAAAGAATTTTTCGTAAAATGGTTTGGCTCCTCCAATTACAACCCAGTCGTAACCAAACAATAAACCTCCCATTGCCGAAACCATCGATATGGCAAAAATGTATTTTGTGTTTATTTTATTCATTCTATTTCCTTACAAATCCTAAGTTGAAAAATAGTAAAAAAAGTCATTCTATTTAGTTTTATTTTTAAATCTTTGTTACCTTCAAATGTGACCGCGCAATATTTGTTTAAATAGAAAAGATAATCATGAAAAAAGTTTTTAGTGTATTTGTGTTTGTTCTGATGGGATTAATGTTGGCACAAGCTGCCGATTTTAAAATGAAGAAGCCGCAAACTACCCGTATTTGGTTGGGAGCCGACTACTGGGCAAACCGAATTCAGGATTGGCAAATAGATAATGGAACAATAAAATGTGTAGCCTCCGACTGGAACCGCAACATAAGTTTGCTTACCTACCGGATGGGCAAAAATGAGGGAACGTTGCAAATGTCGGCAGAAGTTCGGGTTCTTAATCCCACCGAATCGTCGCGAAATTGGGTTGGATTCAGATTGGCATCAAAAGGGAAATTTAACGATTACCGCGACGATGCCATTTTTGGAACCGGATTAAACATTGGAATAACAACACGTGGAGAACTTTTTATTGGCGATATTCCGGTGAAATATGTAAAAAATGCCGAAGGTGTAAAACCTTATTTAAAGGAGGGGGTAATTTTAAACGTTACTGCAACGCCGGCAGGCGAAAACTACGAAGTTGAAATCTCTGTTTTGCGTAAAAAGAACAACGAGTTTCTGGCAAGCGAAAAGGTCGATAATATTCCTGCTAAAACATTTTACGGTGCCATTGGTTTGGTTAGCGATTTTGGTGAGGTAACCAATAAAACCAAGCCGAGTGTGATTTTTGCCAACTGGGAAATTACCGGAACAAAATTAATTCAACATGCCGAACGGGCTTTCGGTCCGGTACTTTTTACGCAATATACATTAAGTCGGGGTACGTTGAAAATGAGCGCACAAATGCCGCCAATGGGAAAAGACGACGACCGCTTTGCAACACTTCAGATTAACGAAAACGGCGAATGGAAAACCGTAGCACAAGCCGATATTGAGCGCAACTCGCGTTCTGCAATTTTTAGGGTCGAAAACTGGAACAACACAGAGATGATTCCGTATAGGGTGAGTTATAAAATGATTGCCGACGGCGATAAAAAAACAGAGTTTTATTACGAAGGAGAGATTAGGAAAGAACCTTTCGATAAGGATAAAATTACCGTTGCCGCATTTACCGGGAATAACGATTTGGGCTACCCAAATAACGATTTATGGAACAATGTGAAAAAACAAAATCCCGATTTACTCTTTTTCTCGGGCGACCAGATTTATGAAAGAGTTGCCGGTTACGGGTTACAACGAGCACCGGTAAATATGGCCATTCTCGACTATTTGCGAAAATGGTACATTTACGGTTGGGCTTATGGCGATCTGTTGCGCAAAACTCCGAGCATCAGTATTCCCGACGATCACGATGTGTTGCATGGAAATGTTTGGGGAAACGGGGGAAAAGCCGCTTCGAAAAAAGGGAGTGCAAAAGACCAGCAAGACAGCGGCGGTTATAAAATGCCGGCAATATTTGTGAATATGGTCGACCGCACGCAAACCGGGCATTTGCCCGATGCTTACGACCCCGCACCGGTACAGCAGGGAATTGATGTCTATTACACCGAATTAAGTTATGGCGGAATTAGTTTTGCAATTGTTGAAGATCGGAAATTTAAATCGGCGCCAAAACCATTGTTGCCACAAGCCGATATTTCGAATGGTTGGCCGCAAAATCCTGAGTTTAATGCAGCAACCGATGCCTTTCATCCCGATGCAAAATTACTCGGAGATCGCCAGTTGGCTTTCCTCGAAGATTGGTCAACGAAATGGGACAATCATGCGGAGATGAAAGTTTTGCTTTCGGCAACTATTTTTAATAATGTAGCCACTTTGCCAACTACAGCGAAAAGCGATGCAGTTGTTCCTAAACTTGAAGTGTACGATAAAAACGAGTATGCTCCCGACGATAAAATGGTCTCCGATTTCGATTCGAACAGCTGGCCGCAAACAGGAAGAGACAAAGCTATAAAAACAATTCGCAAGGGTTTTGCTTTTCATATTGCGGGCGACCAACATTTGGGTTCTTCGCTTCAATACGGAGTCGACGAATTTGGCGATTCAGGTTATGCTATTTGTGTTCCATCTATTTCGAATATTTGGCCACGCAGGTTTTATCCGCCAACCGAAGGTGGAAACCATAGACCCGGAGAACCAAAATATACAGGCGATTTTGTTGATGGTTTTGGAAATAAAATGACAGTACTGGCCATCTCGAACCCATTTAAAACAGGGAAAGAACCCGCGAGTTTATACGACCGCGCAACCGGTTATGGAATTATTGTTTTCGATAAAGCGAAGCGCACCATTACTTTTGCAAACTGGCCGCGATTTGCCGACCCAACTGCCGGTGGAAAACCTTATAAAGGATGGCCCATCACAATTTCGCAGGAAGATAATTACGGGCGAAAAGCGGTGGCATTTATTCCACGCATAAAGGTAAAAGGGATGAATAATCCCGTTGTGCAGGTTATTAACGAAAAAAGTGGCGAAACAGTTTATACCATTCGAATTAATGGGAAAAGCTGGCAGCCTAAAGTTTTTGAAAAAGGAAAATATACAGTTAAAATTGGCGACCCCGATTTAAATAAGTGGAAAACCTTTAAACATATTGAAGCAGCTACCAACCCTAAAAAAACGTTAGAAGTAAAATTTAATTGAATTATTGCTCTACTGGTTATTCAATCTGAATATTGGCAATGACAGTGGTTTTGTCGGTAGTTTAGATTTCTGAAACAGAAGTCATTCTGAAATGGAAGAACAACTTGATTCTTTACAAGATTAGGCATCTACACCTAAAATTATTTTTTGACAGGTTAAAAACTATCAAATTTCAGTTTCATTTCGACAGCTGTAAATTGGAGAGTTTCAAGCAAACCAATACTTTTACGGCAGAGAAAATTGTATGGACAAAAAGCAAAAACAGATAACGTTTTTATCAAAAAACAGGCGCATTATTCAGGCTGTTTTGGGTATTGCAATTTATTTCGGTATCGGTTATTTTCAGATTTCGTTGTGGTGGGTGGTTGCTTTTGGCTCTGCCATTGGAATTATTTGGGGCAAAGTATTTTGCCGGTGGATGTGTCCGATGGGAATAATTATGGAGATAATGATGAAAATGAGTCCGAATGAGACCTTTCAACGAATGTATCAATACCATAAAATTGGTTGCCCAATTGCCTGGGTTTCGGGCTGGTTAAATAGTCAAACCTGAAAAAGTCGATAATATTTAAGTTGAAGATTTTTGAATAGTATTTGTTTTAGGGTGTAAAAAAATCGAAACAGGTCAAAAATAATTTGAGCTTTAATGCGGTTCAGCATTTTCTTT
>JALUZN010000289.1 GCA_027011835.1 Draconibacterium sp.
GTATTAAACTTATTTCCGTACTTTTGCGCCCTCAATAAATAAAAATTAAGAATGACATTTCTGGAAGAGATAAACCGCCGTCGTACATTTGGTATTGTAAGTCATCCCGACGCGGGAAAAACTACGCTAACCGAAAAACTGCTGCTTTTTGGAGGAGCAATTCGTGTGGCAGGCGCAGTTAAAAGCAACAAAATAAAAAAAGGTGCCACCTCCGATTTTATGGAGATTGAACGGCAGCGTGGTATTTCGGTAGCAACATCGGTAATGGGGTTCGAATATGCAGGATACAAAATTAATATTCTCGATACGCCCGGCCACCAGGATTTCCAGGAAGACACATTCAGAACATTAACTGCTGTCGATAGTGTTATTATTGTAATTGACGCAGCAAAAGGCGTTGAGCCGCAAACCGAAAAACTGATGAATGTTTGCCGGATGCGAAAAACTCCGGTTATTGTTTTTGTAAACAAAATGGATCGCCCGGCACAAGATCCGTTTTCGTTGATGGACGAAATTGAAGAACAGCTGAAAATAAAAGTGCGCCCCCTTAGCTGGCCAATAAATAATGGCCCCGATTTTAAAGGCGTTTATAACATTTTCAATAAAAGTTTAAAACTGTTTACTCCCGATATTCAGGGAATTGAAGAACGCATTAAATTTGAAGACATTTCGAGCCCCGAACTGGAAGATTACATTGGCGACGATGCCGAAATATTGCGCGAAGAGCTGGAACTGGTTGAAGGTGTTTATCCTGAATACGAAAACGAACAGTATTTGGAAGGCAATCTGGCGCCCGTATTTTTTGGTAGTGCACTGTACAATTTTGGCGTTCAGGAACTGCTCGATGCATTTGTGAAGATTGCGCCCACACCACGCCCCAGCTTTACCGAAGAACGTATAATAAATCCCGAAGAGGAAAAATTTACCGGTTTTGTTTTTAAAATACATGCCAACATCGACCCCAACCACCGTAGCCGCATTGCCTTTGTAAAAGTTTGTTCAGGCAAATTCGAACGTAACAAAATGTACAAAAACATCAGGCTGAATAAAACATTCCGAATTTCGAGCCCGACTGCATTTATGGCGTCACAAAAAGAGATTGTTGAATTTGCCTACCCCGGAGATATTATCGGTGTTCCCGACACGGGCAATTTCATTATTGGCGACACATTGACCGACGGCGAGACCGTTCATTTCAAAGGGCTGCCAAGTTTCTCTCCCGAGATGTTCCGTTACATCGAAAATGCCGACCCAATGAAATCGAAACAGTTGGCAAAAGGAGTCGACCAATTGATGGACGAAGGTGTGGCACAGCTTTTTACGAGTGCTTTTAACGGTCGGAAAATAATTGGAACTGTGGGGCAACTGCAATTCGAAGTTATTCAGTACCGACTTGAACACGAGTACAATGCGAAGTGCCGTTTCGAAACGCTGCAAATGCACAAAGCGTGTTGGATTGAATCGGACGACCCGGAAGTTTTAGTTGAATTTAAAAAACGAAAACACCAGCGAATGGCGAAAGACAAACTCGGGCGCGATGTATTTATGGCCGACTCGCAATTTATTTTACAAATGGCACAAGACGAATTTGAAGATATCCGTTTTCATTTTACCTCTGAATTTTAAGTAACGTTAGTAAAATCAGATTTTTTTTTACTTTCACAAAAAAAAGAGATGGTTTTACTAAATACTTTTTACGACAGCACACTGTTCACTTATCTTATTTTACCGGGACTTATTTTTATCTCGCGTATTTTCGATGTTACCATTGGTACCCTTCGTATTGTAATGGTTTCGAAAGGGCAAAAACTATGGGCTCCGTTTTTAGGCTTTTTCGAAGTACTTATCTGGTTAATTGCTATCTCAAAAATATTTCAGAACCTCGACAACTGGCTGTGCTATATAACATATGCAGCAGGGTTTGCCACAGGAAATTACATTGGACTGCTATTGGAAGAAAAGCTTGCCGTTGGAATTGTAAAAATTCAGATTATTGCCCGTAAAAAAACAGGAAAACTCATTAAAAACCTTACCGAAGCCGGATACGGAATAACCTACCACGAAGCACAAGGAAGTAACGAAACGGTAAATATTATCTACAGTATTATTAACCGAAAAGAGATTTCGAAAGTTGAAGATATTGTAAAAACCACCAACCCCAAAGCGTTCTATTCTATTGAAGATGTTAAATCGGTTAATCAGGGAATATTTCCCAAAAGAGCCACTTCTTCGCGTTGGCGAAAAGGAAAATAAAAATTACAACATACCGAAATAACTCTACTAAAAACCAATAGCTTTTCCTCAAAACCAATCTGAATTGAGTATGGGGAATCAAGATTAAAACATTTCTTTACGTAAAACTGTTGGTTCTCCTCGCTTAATAAAACACGAAAACACACACAACACACTATTCCCTCAAGCTACTAGCAAATATATTAAACATATATACTTCGAAGATTGTTACTCTTATTATAAACTAAAACTTAAAAAGTTATGAAAATAATTAAATTCACACTACTAGTTTTTCTGGTTGTTTTTGTTTTTAAGGGTTTTACCCAGGAAACAAGCAGTGGCCCGCAAAAAGGCAAAATTTATTTTTCTCCGTTACCCGTAATTGCTGTCAATCCAACTTTTGGGGTAATGTATGGCTTAGCCGCTTCAACAAGTATGTTTACCGGCGACCCCTCAACAACCCGAATGTCAACATCGTTGGGAACAATGACATATTCAACAAAAAAACAGTTGATGTTTACGTTTAAAACAAATGTGTATCTGCCCGAAGATGAGTGGATTCTACTTGGCGACTGGCGGTATTTCAATACATCGCAACCCACATTTGGGTTAGGAACAGTACCTCAATCGGCAAAACTGGCACCGGGCAGCGGTTACGAATACGAAGACGGGATGTTCTCGGCACCCGTACCCGATGCGCAATTAATGCAGTTTCAGTACATCAGGTTTCACGAAACTTTTTTCAAAAAAGTACAGCAGAATTTTTATGTCGGGGCAGGAATACATTTCGACTATCATTTCAAAATAAAAGATAATCTGCTTCATTTAGATTCGATTCCCCCTATTATTACAAGTCATTATGGATACAGTATTGAGAATGATTTTAATCCTGAAGAGTATATATTATCAGGCGTTTCAATAAATGCCATGTACGATAGCCGCGACAATGCAGCAACACCATACAAAGGCAGGTATGCGTTAATTACTTTCAGAATGAACCCGAAATTTTTGGGAAGTTCAAAAAGCTCAACCAATCTATGGCTCGAATACCGCGACTATTTTAACCTCTCGAAAAAACCGCAACCAAGTCATTTGCTGGCCATTTGGATTTATGGGAATTTTCAAACATCGGGAGATATGCCGTATATGGATTTGCCGGCAGTGGGCTGGGATCAATTTGGCCGTTCGGGACGCGCATACACACAAGGCCGGTTCAGGGGCGAAAACCTGATGTACACCGAAGCAGAATACAGGGTACATTTATTGGGCACAAAAAAGAATCCCGATTTTATGGGTGCTGTAGCTTTTGTAAATCTAACTACCGCAAGTAACAAAGCGGCAAACATTAATCTGTTCAAAAACATCGACCCCGGTTATGGCATAGGGTTGCGTTTTATGATGAACAAAACATCGCGAACGAATGTTACTTTAGATTATGCATGGGGAAATTATGGAGCACATGGACTCTTTTTAAATGTAAACGAAACTTTTTAAGAAATTTCATGTAATTAATTTATTAAACTTTTATTATGAAAACACTCATTATTCGATTTTTTGGGACTATGGCAATTGCCGGTCTAATTGTAACATCGTGCATTACCGGCATCACTTATCCTCCGGTAACCCAATCACCTACAGGAGAACATCATACAGGGCAATTTGTATGGCACGATTTGGCTTCACCGGATCCGTCGGCATCGATGGATTTTTACTCGAAAGTTTTTGGATGGGAATTTGAAACGCTTGGCTCGGGAGAAACCAGTTATTACATTATCAGTGCAAACGGCAAGGCAATAGGCGGAATATTTAAACTCGCCGATAAATTTGGCACAGTTGGCGAATGGGTTAGTTCGGTTTCTGTTCCCGATGTTGATGCAGCAGTAAACTACAATGAAACGCAGGGCGGAAAAACTGTTTTTAAAACGGCAAATTTTAAAGGCCGCGGAGAAACTGCTCTTGTTCAAGACCCACAAGGAGCAATGGTGGCATTTTTATATGCCGAAGGTGGCGACCCTGACTTTTCAGAACCTGCAGTAAACACCTAGCTTTGGAACGAGCTTTGGACTACCGACATGGAAGGTTCGATAAAATATTACGAAGACTTATTTAAATTCTCGGGGAAAAGCATTTTAGGTTCGAAAGCACCCTATTTCGTATTCGAAAAAAACAAAAAGAAATATTGTGGCGTACTGGGGAATCCTGTTGAAGGAGCCAGAAGTGCATGGATGCCCTACATTCGCGTAAGCGATGTTAATGCAGTTATGGAGAAAGCAAAAAAAGCCGGTGCACACGTTATGTTAGAACCGAGTGCAGACATTAGAAAAGGAAGTGTTGCTGTTTTGCTCGACCCACAGGGTGCACAATTTACAATTCAGGAATGGCCAATAAACTAATCGCTAAATATAAAAATCATGAAGAATAAAATGAAAAAAACAGTTGTGATGCTTTTCGTAGTTTTTAGTCTGGCATTGTTGGCAGGCTGCGCAAATATGCATTGGGGAACAAATGCAGGTGTCGATGTTAACTGGGGGCCAAACGGACCGAAAGTCCATCCACACGTTGGCGTTAATTTATACAGTGGTGGAAAAATAAAATAAAATTAGATTATAAAAACAGAACAAAATGAAAAGAGGATTATTATTAGCCGGTATTATTTTAGTTGCAGCTTTTACACAATTGCATGCACAAACAGAAGATGGTTGGATTGTTATTGCCGAAAAAACAGCATCGTTTAAAAGCGATGTGGATAAAATTTCGCCAAAAGGCGAAAAAGCAAATGTCTCGAAAATTAAAATTAAATGCACTCAGGGAACACTTAAACTGAAGCATGTAAACGTTACAATGAGCGACGGCACAAAAAAATCATTCAGCACAAAAGGAATTGGTATTCTAAACAAAGGAATGAGTTCGTTTGCATTTGATTTGCCGGGAAAAGACACAAAGTTAAAGCATGTTGAACTGGAATACGATTCGGCAGGAAATATTCTGATTTCGAAAAAAGCTAAAGTTCAGGTGCTGGGAAAAAAAGGAAAAAAGATAACAAAGACAAATAACTCTAAATGAAATTGCATAAACGGGGATTAGTAACCATCTTATTTTTTGCATCTGTCATTCTGCTTTTTAATAGTTGTTCGCTATTAAAATTCAATTTTGAGTCGGATGCAACACCTCTCGATTCAGAGCTGTTAAAAACCCGTATGCAAGTACATAATTTTGGCATCACCTTTTTTCACGAAGTGATGGTTGCATCCGATTCGATACTGAAAACCGAATCGGATAAAACCATTCAAATAAATGCACTTACATGGAAAATAGATGCGTCGCAAGCTGCAAAAAATAAAATCTTCCAAAATAATCCCGAGATTGCCTTACTCGACACATGGCTCTTAACCGCTTCAATGACAGACTACTTAAAAGAGGGTGCAGGAGCCAATTTATTTGGAAATTCGCAACCCATTGCTGTTGATGCAAGCGAACGACTTTTGAGTAAGATCGATACAATTGCCGCAAACACATTTTCTGACAACTACAACGAAGCTCGCGCTTTTATCGATAGTATCAGAATAAATGAACCATTTGAGTCGACCGGGTTTTATCGCGAAACCGTTTTTAACGACTGGTACCGATATCAGAACATTCCCGACAGTTTAATCGATTTCAACAACGGAACACTTCCACAAGTGTTATCCGATTTTTCGACACGCATGGCAATTGGCACAGAACAAACAATGCGTGAAACGCAATGGTACGGAGAAAAACTGTTAAAACAGTCGAACATCGATTCGCTGGATATTCAAAAAATGGCCGACGATTTTAATACGCAATTCGAAGAGTTAATTGTGGTACTAAGAAATAGCGGCCGAAACATGCAGGAAGATGCCATTGTTATGCACCGCGACATTGCGGTTTTCTCGCATAATCTAGATGAAAATTTCGATTCGTTAATGGTGATTGCAACCCGCGAATTAACACATTTTCGCGACAGTTTGGGCGTTGAGCGGGAAGCAATAATGGAAGACTTCGACAAAACTTCGAACAAGTTGGTAAAAACTGCCATGGTTGAACTACACGCAATGGTAAAAGATATTTTGTTTTATGTTTTACTGATTCTAATTGCAATTCTGTTTATTCCGTTTGGATTAGGATTTATAACCGGAAAAACTTTAACAAAGAAAAAGAACAAAGAGTAATCGATAAAATTTGGTTATTAACTATTTTAAAAAAACACATTATAAAACATTCATGATAAAAGATTTCACGCACAAGAGCATGATTAAGTTGAAGCACTATATTTCTTGTCTTATGTCTTGGTTCTTGTATCTTGATTCTAAATTTTAAACATATGATATTTAAAATGAAAAGACTAACATTTTTATTAACGATTTTTCTTTTAAGCAATGTTCTGCTTATGGCGCAAACGGGCGAGACAGAAAAACCATTTAATTACAATCCCGACAATTACGATTTAATGACTCTGTTCGCGAAAAAAGGAGCGACAGCAGTTATTGATACCAACTGGAGTAAAACGCATTGGTCTATTTTCCCGGCAATTGCCGTTAATCCTGCAATTGGTACAGGTTATGGTTTCGGAATTACTGCCGGAAAATATCTGGGCAATCCAGAAACAACTCGTCTTTCGGCGTTTAGTTCTACACCAATTTATACATCAAAAGGGCAACTCTTTGTTCCGCTACGATTGACTGTTTATACAAAAGATGAGAACTATTTTTTAAATGGAACATACATTTGGCGTCATTTCCCATTGGGAACTTATGGATTAGGAACTAATGCACCCGAAATTAATGGCGACATGCTCGACTCTAAAACATTTACATTCTGGCAAACAGTAAACAAAAAAATTGGCAATGGCATATTTGTTGGTATTGGCTATGCTCTCGATTACTACTACGATATTCACGACACCCGGGCCGAAATAATTACTGACTATATTGGGGGTGTGAGGAATGGCGATTATAGTAGAGAAGAACTGATAGATTTCTTACAAAAAGCATCAGACTTTTATAAAGAGAATAATATTGAGCCGCCCTCTATTAAAGACAAACTTGCTTTTGCAAAAGATATGAAAGACCCAAACATGAGCAATAGCGATATTCAAAAGAAACATTTACCAACGGCATACGAAACCTATTACAAGGAAAAATTTGAAGAAATTCCTGATGATGTTAAAAATGGGAAAGAAATTGCATCGAGCTTAATGCTGAATTTTATTATCGACAAACGAGATAATCAACTCAACCCATATAAAGGAATCTATTTTAATGCTTACTCTCGTTTAAGTTACGAGTGGATGGGAAGTACCACAAACTATCAATTTATTCAGTACGATTACCGCCAGTACTGGGAAATGCCTTGGTTAAAGAAAAACATTTTAGGTGTTTGGGCAACCGGTGCATTTACTTTTGGCGACCCCGTTTATACTGGTTTACCGGCCATTGCTTCCGACCCGTTTTTACGTAGTGGAAGAGGCTGGACAGCAGGCAGATTAAAAGGAATGGATATGATGTACACTGAAATCGAGTACCGAATACCGGTATATAATTTATTGGGTATGGTTGGGTTCGTAAATGGCTCGCAGTTTAGCGACATGGACCACAATTTCGAGAAACTAAAATTAGGTTATGGGTTTGGTTTCCGAATGAAACTTAATAAAGAGTCGCGAAGCAATTTTGCTCTCGACTTTGGTTGGAACGAAGATGGATACGCAGGATTTTATATGCAGCTGAATGAAACTTTCTAAGAACAAAACCCTATTGATTGTGCAAATTAACGCAAGCTCTTTCCCTCAGAAATTAGCGAGATTTGCATGTAGTATAAAAACAATTTATTAACCTCCCGTAAGGGAATAAAATTAAGTAACATGAAAAAAAATTTATTTAAAGCAATGATTGTTGCAATAGCAATTGTATTATTTGCAACAAGTACAACAAATGCTTGTACAGGAGTTAAAATTAAAACAAAAGCCGGAGTAGCAGTACACGGCAGAACATTAGAGTTTGGGATTGAAGTACCAACATCGCTCATCGTAGTTCCCAGAAACTACCAGTTTATTGGCAGTACCAGCAATGGCGACGGATTAAAGTACAAAGCAAAGTACTCGTTTACCGGATTAATTACTTATACCGATTTGGTTGCTGCCGACGGAATGAATGAAGCAGGTTTATCGTGTGGAGCATTTTTCTTTCCATCGTTTGCCGAATACACACCGCTAACAAAAGAGAACCAAAGCAAAGCACTGTCGCCTGTCGATTTTACCAACTGGATTTTAGCGCAATTTGCCACATTAGACGAAGTGAGAAAAGCAATTGAAAACGAAGAAGCTGTTATTGTTCCAACCGTTCTTGATGGTTGGGGATCGGAAGCACCACCTTTCCATTATATTGTTTACGACAAAAGCGGAAAAAGTATTGTTATTGAACCACTCGGAGGCAAGTTAGTTATTTACGATAATCCCATCGGAATAATGTCAAATTCACCAACTTTCGACTGGCATATGATCAATTTAAGAAACTACGTAAATTTACAAGCAGAAAATCCAAAGCCGGTTACAATTGCCGGTGTAACTTTAACACAATTAGGTCAGGGAACCGGGATGTTAGGTTTGCCAGGCGATTTCACTCCTCCTGCACGATTTGTAAAAGCAGCTGTTTATTGTTCAACAGCCATTCCCAGCGAAACTACTTTCGATGCAATCAATCAGGTTTTCCATATTCTTAACAACTTCGATATTCCAAAAGGAGTCTCTCGAGAAATTTCAGATGGAGTAATTTATCCCGATTATACACAGTTGACCTGTGCAAGAGACCCGCAAAATCTTAAGTATTATTACAAAACGTATAACGACCAAACAATTAAAGAGATTGATTTAAAAGCTTTTGATGTTAATGCAAAAGACATTTTAATTCTAAGTACAGAATCAACTCAAACAGTAAAAAATATTACCAAGGATTTAAAACCGTTTAAGAAATAAATAATTGTTACTATTCAGTAGTATAACTGAAACTTAAATTATTGGTTATCAGTCTGTTTTGGCGGTATTTTTGTAAAAAAAACAAAAATACCGCCAAAACTATCATTATTTACAATATTCAGCCCCAAGCTAAAGAGGCTGTGTGAAAATGTGACTATCCTTTGCCCCCAAAAAATCGGGGCAGGCTGTTGGATTTATCCAACGGTTATTGAATAGAGAAATGGAATTGGACTTTAGTCCTGAATATAATAGTTGGACTAAAGTCTAACAGTTCATGTCATTCCACAATCCGTCCCATAAATGGGACGGCAAATGATAAAATGACTGTTTTTACACAGCTGTAAAGCATGGGGCCATTGAAAATCAATAATCTAAATCTGCTGAGTAGTAACAAATAATTTCATACAGATAAATTCAGAAAGAATTAATGAAAAATGAAAATTATAAAATAAGTCGGAAAAAATCTAAATCATATGTTGAAAACAGAGGTATAAGTCTGTGCTTTTACAAAAGCCCCAAATCTGTGGCCATCCGAATTCTGGAGGTATGCCGGTGTAGCAGTAAACCTCGTTGGTGTTTTAGGATTTATATTGGCTCTGAATGGATTCTTTAAAAAGAAACACTAATTATGAGATACTTAAAACTAATTTCAATGGTAGCAATAACATTCTTATTTTCGTGCAAAGCGAACTTTCAGTTACTTCAAAAAGCAGACAATAGTTATAATATTACCACCATTGAGCAATTGCAAGATGAGAAATATGCTCAAAAAATAGAAGATTTCTACAACAATGGGGAAGAAGGTAAATTTGCGGGAAGAGCCGATGTTGATATCTATTTTAAAATATTCAGACAGCCCAGAAATGAGAAAGCAGCAATACTAATTTCCGCCGGCAGAACCGAAGCAGCCCTTAAATACAAAGAACTTATTTTCGACTTATATAATAATGGTTACTCAATTTATATTCACGACCACCGTGGACAAGGACTTTCGGGCAGAATGACCGAAGACCCCGAAATGGGTTTTGTAGATACATTCCAATATTATATTGACGATATGAAATATTTTTACGACAATTACCTTAAACCTGATAAGCACAATAAAATATTTCTTTTGGCTCATTCAATGGGTGGTGCAATTGGTATGACTTATCTCGAACAATACCCAAATGATTTTAATGCTGCTGCCTTTTCTTCACCAATGTTAGGATTAAAACCACCAACTTGTTGTGTAATAAAAATTATTACCGGCAAAAAAATTAAATACGCACCGGGTACCGGTAAGTATAACGACAACGAAATACCTTTTGATAAAAATAAACTTACAGGATGTGAAATTCGCTACCAAAGAATGAATGCTGCTTTTGGAATAGATACTACAGCACGACTGGGTGGTGCAACTTCGCTGTGGGTGAAAAAATCTTGTCAACAATTTAAATACCTATTCAAAAATATTGATAAAATTGAAACGCCTTTTCTTCTACTCTCGGCAGAAAATGACAATATTGTAGATGTTCATGCCCATCAGAAATTTGTGGAAAAGGCGCAAAAATTGGGAAAAATATGTAAAGCCTTTGTTGTAACAAATGCCCAACACGAACTGTTAATTGAAAAAGATGAACAACGAATTGAAACGGTAAACGAAATTCTAAAATTCTATTCCGAATATTGATATACTCTCACAAAAACAGATAAAACCCTTCCTTCCACAAGAGCTAAAATAAAGGAGGGATGTCCATAATGTTCATCACAAAAAAAAGAGGAACCAAACCTGATTCCTCTTTTATTATGTTTTAAAATATTACTTTATGCTTGCGCAGTTGGTCCCCCAAAGTTCATTGGTGGCATCATTGGTTCCGAACCGGGTTTTACATTTTTAATTGGCCCGTTAACTGCTTCGAATTTTTTAACGTTATCCTGCAAAGCCAATAAAAGACGTTTGGCATGTTCTGGTGTTAAAATAATTCTCGATTTCACATTAGCTTTCGGAATTCCTGGCATAATACGAACGAAATCGACTACAAACTCTGAACTCGAATGAGTGATTACCGCAAGGTTTGAATAAATTCCCTGAGCTACATCTTCACTCAACTCGATATTTAACTGTTGCGGATTTTGTTTTTTCTCGTCCATGATATTTCAATTAATCGTATTTTTTCATATCAACCAACCTGTCGTATTCTTGTTTCGAACCAACAACAAGGTTTTTGTATTCTTTTAATCCGGTACCGGCAGGAATTAAGTGTCCACAAATTACATTCTCTTTTAATCCATCGAGGTAATCTGTTTTTCCGTTAATTGCTGCTTCGTTCAGCACTTTAGTAGTTTCCTGGAACGATGCTGCCGACAGCCAACTGCGTGTTTGCAGTGCTGCTCTTGTAATTCCCTGAAGAATTTGGCTTGATGTTGCAGGAATTGCATCGCGTGCTTCAATCAGTTTCTTATCTTTCCGTCGTAACTGAGAGTTTTCGTCTCTTAACTTTCGTGCTGAGATAATCTGACCGGCTTTAAATCCTTCGCTTTCACCCGGGTCGATAACCACTTTTTTATTGTAAATCCAATCGTTTTCGGAAGCAAATTCGTGCTTATCGATAATTTGTTTTTCAAGGAAACGAGTATCACCCGGATCAACAATCTCGACTTTACGCATCATTTGACGAATAATAACTTCGTAATGCTTGTCGTTAATCTTCACTCCCTGCATACGATAAACATCCTGTACCTCATTCAAAATATACTCTTGAACTGCGGTTGGCCCTTTAATTGCCAGAATATCGGAAGGAGTGGTTGCTCCATCGGATAGCGGAGTTCCTGCTCTGATATAGTCGTTTTCCTGAACAAGAATTTGTTTAGAAAGCGGTACCATATATTTTTTAACGTCACCAAATTTTGTGGTAACAATTATTTCGCGGTTTCCTCGCTTTATTTTTCCCAAAGAAACTTCACCGTCGATTTCGGAAACAACTGCCGGATTCGATGGATTTCGTGCTTCAAACAGTTCGGTTACACGAGGCAGACCTCCTGTAATATCGCCCGCTTTACCGGCTGCACGAGGTATTTTAACCAAAACAGTACCCGCTTTAACGTCTTGTCCGTTTTCAACAGAAATATGTCCTCCCACCGGAAGGTTATACGAGCGAATTACATTGCCCTCTCCATCAATAACTTTCAGCGTGGCATTTTTTGTTTTATCACGAGTTTCGATAATTACTTTTTCGCTATATCCGGTTTGTTCATCCGATTCTTCGCGGTAAGTAACTCCATCAATAAGATTTTCAAATTCAACCTTACCATCGAATTCAGTAATAATAACACCGTTAAACGGATCCCATTCGCAAATTAATTTCCCTTTTCTAATCTCTTCGCCATTCTTTGCATACAGTTTCGAGCCGTATGGAATTGGGTGAGTAGAAAGAGGAATATTTGTATTTTTATCAATTATTTTTAGTTCTGCCAAACGACTAACAACAATTTCAACATCTTCGCCTTCCTCGTTTGTATATTTAACAGATCGTAACTCTTCAATTTCGGCATAACCATCGTATTTTGCTTCAACCTGCGATTGTGCAGAAATGTTTCCTGCAATACCTCCCACGTGGAATGTACGAAGTGTAAGCTGTGTTCCGGGTTCTCCAATCGACTGTGCGGCAATTACACCAACAGCTTCTCCTTTTTGAACTTTTTTACCGGTTGCAAGGTTTCGTCCATAACATTTGGCACAAACGCCCACTTTCGACTCGCAGGTTAATACCGAACGAATCTCCACGCTTTCAATTGGCGATTCCTCAATTATTGCAGCTATTGTTTCGGTAATCTCTTCTCCCGATTTAATAATGAGTTCGCCACTAATAGGATGAGAGATATCGTGAACAGTAGTTCTTCCAATAATTCTTTCTGATAGTGAAGCTACTTCTTCCTCATTATTTTTAATTGCAGTGGCAACCAAACCGCGTAATGTTCCGCAATCGTCTTCCGATATAATTACATCTTGTGCAACATCTACCAAACGACGAGTAAGATAACCGGCATCGGCAGTTTTTAATGCTGTATCGGCCAAACCTTTACGAGCACCGTGGGTAGAAATAAAATACTCGAGTACCGAAAGTCCTTCTTTAAAGTTGGCAAGAATCGGGTTTTCAATAATCTGCGAACCTGTCGATCCCGACTTTTGTGGTTTTGCCATCAATCCCCTCATTCCGCACAACTGTCGAATCTGCTCTTTCGAACCACGAGCACCCGAGTCGAGCATCATATAAATTGAGTTAAAGCCTTGTTTATCGGAACTCAAGGTATTCATAACTGTTTGCGTAAGTTTTGCATTGGCATGTGTCCAAATATCAATAACCTGATTGTATCTTTCGTTATTGGTAATGAAACCCATGTTATAGTTATTAATAACCTCTTCTACTTCCTGGTCGCCTTGCGCAACAATCTCTTTTTTACTTTCAGGAATAATAACATCGCCAAGGTTAAACGACAAACCACCACGGTAAGCCATTGTATAACCAAGGTTTTTAATATCGTCTAAGAAAGCAACTGTAATTGCATTTCCACAGGTATTAAATACGTCGGAAATAATTGTTCGTAACGACTTTTTGGTAAGTAATTGATTGATGTAACCTGCTTCGCGCGGTACATTTTCGTTAAACAATACTCTACCAACAGTAGTTTCTATAATGTGTTTAAAGTATTCACCGTTTTCGTCAACATCTTCAACTTTTACCTTAATAATGGCGTGAATGTCGATGGCCTTTTCGGCGTACGCAATGGCAACTTCTTCAGACGAATAGAATGTCATTCCTTCGCCTTTTGAGCCTTTACGCGATTTGGTCATATAATAGAGCCCCAAAACCATATCCTGCGATGGTACCTGAATTGGCGCACCATTGGCAGGGTTCAAAAGGTTATGAGATGCAAGCATTAACAATTGTGCTTCTAAAATTGCGGCATTCCCCAATGGAAGATGAACTGCCATTTGGTCGCCATCGAAGTCGGCGTTAAAACCTGTGCAAACAAGAGGGTGCAACTGAATTGCTTTTCCTTCGATAAGTACCGGCTGAAATGCCTGAATTGATAAACGGTGCAGTGTGGGCGCCCTGTTTAACATTACAGGATGTCCTTTTAGAACGTTTTCCAGAATTTCCCAAACAACGGGGTCTTTCCTGTCAACTATTTTCTTCGCCGATTTTACTGTTTTTACAATTCCACGCTCTATTAATTTACGAATAACAAAAGGTTTATACAGTTCGGCAGCCATTCCTTTTGGAATTCCACATTCGTGAATTTTCAGTTTCGGGCCAACAACAATTACCGAACGTGCAGAATAATCGACACGTTTACCAAGCAAGTTCTGACGGAAACGTCCCTGCTTACCTTTTAAACTATCGGAAAGCGATTTTAATGCTCTGTTATTTTCAGTTTTAACAGCATTTGCTTTTCTTGAGTTATCGAATAACGAATCTACCGCTTCCTGCAACATTCGTTTTTCGTTTCTCAATATTACTTCTGGAGCTTTAATTTCGATTAACCTTTTTAAACGGTTGTTCCGAATAATTGCTCTCCGGTATAAATCATTCAAATCGGAAGTTGCAAACCGTCCACCATCGAGTGGAACCAACGGACGCAAATCGGGAGGAATAACAGGCACAACTCTGACAATCATCCATTCCGGACGATTCACATTTTTACTGGCTCTGAATGCCTCAACAACTTGCAAACGTTTTAAAGCTTCGTTTTTACGTTGTTGCGATGTTTCTGTATTAGCTTTGTGTCGTAACGTGTAAGACAAATCGTCGAGATCGATTCTGCTTAAAATATCGAATAACGCTTCGGCACCCATTTTTGCAATAAACTTATTGGGGTCGTCGTCGTCTAAAAGATGATTGTCTTTTGGCAGCACTTCCAAAATATCGAGGTATTCCTCTTCAGTTAAAAAGTCCAGCTTTTTAACTCCGTCAACCTCTTTTACTCCCGGATTAATTACTACGTATCGCTCGTAATAAATAATCATATCGAGTTTTTTTGTTGGCAACCCAAGCAGGTAACCTATTTTATTCGGTAACGATTTGAAATACCAAATGTGTGCAACGGGAACCACAAGCGATATGTGCCCCATTCTTTCGCGTCGAACTTTTTTCTCGGTAACTTCTACACCACAACGGTCGCAAACAATTCCCTTATAGCGAATTCGCTTGTACTTACCGCAATGGCACTCATAGTCTTTTACCGGCCCAAAAATCCGCTCACAAAATAAACCGTCGCGTTCTGGTTTATATGTTCTGTAGTTTATTGTTTCCGGTTTTAAAACTTCACCGAACGATCTTTCTAAAATCTCTTCGGGAGAAGAAAGACCAATTGAAACTTTTGAAAAACTAGTTTTCGCTTTATTATCTTTTCTGAATGCCATAATACTTATTAAAAAATCATTAAAACAGAACCAATTCTCATAAAGAGACAGATTTTACTCCATTTTTACACTAAGGCCTAAACCTCTAAGTTCGTGTAATAATACATTAAGTGATTCAGGAATGCCGGGTTGCGGCATTGGCTCACCTTTTACAATTGCCTCGTATGCTTTTGCTCTTCCCATTACGTCGTCTGATTTTACGGTAAGCACTTCCTGCAAAATGTGTGCAGCACCAAATGCCTCGAGAGCCCACACTTCCATCTCACCAAAACGCTGACCACCAAACTGTGCTTTACCTCCAAGAGGTTGCTGTGTAATAAGCGAGTATGGACCAATAGAACGAGCATGCATTTTATCCTCAACCATGTGCCCCAGTTTCATCATATAAATAATTCCTACTGTTGCAGGCTGATCGAATGGTTCGCCTGTTTCTCCGTTAATCAGGTATGTTTCTCCGTAACGCGGAACACCGGCTTTATCGGTATATTCCGAAATCTCATCTAAACTTGCCCCATCGAAAATTGGTGTTGCAAATTTAAGCCCGAGATTTTTCCCTGCCCAGCCGAGAACAGTTTCGTAAATCTGTCCAAGGTTCATCCTAGATGGTACACCAAGTGGGTTAAGAACAATATCGACAGGAGTTCCATCATCGAGGAACGGCATATCTTCGGCTCGTACAACGCGCGAAACAATACCTTTATTCCCGTGTCGTCCGGCCATTTTGTCTCCAATTTGAAGCTTCCGCTTTTTAGCAATATAGATTTTTGCCAGCTGAATAATTCCTGCCGGAAGTTCATCGCCAATTGTTACATTGTATCTTTCACGACGTGCAACAGCATCGGCTTCTTTATGCTTCATTATGTAGTTGTTGATTACCCTGAATATAAGCTCGTTCTTTGCTTTATCAGTTGTCCATTTTGCAGGATTTACTGCAAGATAATCAAGCTCCTGAAGTTGTTTTAAGGTAAATTTAACTCCCTTCGGAATAATTTCTGTTCCGTAATAATCTTTAACTCCCTGCGAAGTTTTTCCGCTTACAAGAGTAAAAAGTTTCTCTTCGAGTTTTATTTTTAAAGCGACTACTTCTTTTTCTAATTTCTCATCAATCCGGTCGAGAAGTAATTTTGTTGCTTTTCCTTTTTTATCTTTAGCTACACGCGAGAATAGTTTTTTCTCGATAACAACCCCCGATAACGATGGAGATGCTTTTAACGAGGCATCTTTTACATCGCCGGCTTTATCGCCAAAAATAGCACGCAGTAGTTTTTCTTCCGGCGATGGGTCGGATTCTCCTTTAGGAGTAATTTTACCGATAAGAATATCGCCGGCTTTAACATTAGCTCCCACACGAATTAACCCGTTTTCGTCGAGGTTGCGTGTTGCTTCTTCGCTAACATTCGGGATATCTGATGTAAATTCTTCAACACCACGTTTTGTATCGCGAACTTCAAGGTTGTATTCATCTACATGAATAGATGTAAATACATCTTCGCGAACAATACGTTCAGAAATTACAATTGCATCCTCGTAATTATATCCCTGCCAAGGCATAAACGCAACCATAAGGTTTCGTCCCAAAGCAAGTTCTCCATCGTCGGTTGCATATCCTTCGGTAAGAATTTGCCCTTTAACAATGCGATCGCCTTTTTCAACAATTGGTTTTAAATCAACTGTTGTTCCCTGGTTTGTTTTTGTATATTTTCGTAGATTATAGGTCACCACATCGGGTTCGAAGCTCACAAAACGGTCTTCTTCCGAAATGTCGTAACGTACAATAATTTGTTTTGCATCTACAAATTCTATTACTCCGTCGAATTCTGCTTTTACAAGAATTTCTGAATCGGCAGCCGATCTTCCTTCCAGTCCTGTTCCAACAATTGGAGCTTCGGGACGTAAAAGCGGCACTGCCTGACGCATCATGTTCGAGCCCATTAAGGCACGGTTGGCATCGTCGTGTTCCAGAAACGGTATTAATGAAGCTGCCACCGAAGATATCTGGTTCGGACCAACATCCATTAACTGCACTTCGCTTTTTTCAACAACAGGATAATCTCCATCGAGTCGCGACTTTACTTTATCGTTTATAAAGAATCCGTCGGAGTCGATTGGTGCGTTAGCCTGTGCAATAACCTTTCCTTCTTCCTCTTCTGCAGTTAAGTACACTGCACCATCTTCAGAAAGATCAACCTTTCCATTCTCCACTTTCCGATAAGGTGTAGAGATGAAACCAAGCTCGTTAATTTTTGCAAACACGCACAACGAAGAGATAAGTCCGATATTCGGTCCCTCCGGAGTTTCAATCGGACACAAACGTCCGTAGTGAGTAAAGTGAACGTCACGAACCTCGAATCCGGCTCTCTCTCTAGACAGACCACCAGGCCCAAGAGCCGACATACGACGTTTATGAGTCATTTCAGCCAATGGATTTGTTTGATCCATAAACTGTGAAAGTGCATTTGTTCCGAAGAATGAATTTATTACCGATGATAATGTTTTTGAGTTAATCAAATCAATCGGTGTAAAAACTTCGTTGTCTCTAACGTTCATTCTTTCGCGAATTGTACGAGCCATACGAGCTAAACCAACACCAAACTGGTTAAACATTTGCTCTCCAACGGTACGTACTCTCCGGTTACTTAGGTGGTCAATATCGTCAACATCGGTTTTTGCATTTACCAGTTGAATGAGATGTTTGATAATCTCAATAATATCAACTTTGGTAAGTACCCTGTTTTCGGTATCAACATCTAAGCCTAATTTTTTATTAATTCGATACCGACCTACTTCTCCGAGGTCGTATCTTTTATCTGAAAAGAAAAGTTTATCGATAACGTCGCGTGCTGTTGCTTCATCAGGCGGTTCAGCATTTCGCAGCTGACGATAGATGTGTAGAACAGCCTCCTTTTCTGAGTTACACGGATCTTTTTGAAGAGTGTTATAAATTATTGCGAAATCTTGTTGATTTTGATCCTCCTTATGTAAAAGGATAGTTTTCACTCCTGATTCCAGAATATCTTCAATATGCTCCTCTTCGATATTGGTTTCGCGATCGATAATAACTTCGTTACGTTCGATTGAAACAACTTCGCCGGTATCTTCATCTACAAAATCTTCGACCCACGATTTTAAAACACGGGCTGCCAATTTTCTTCCGAGCACTTTTTTTAATCCTGTTTTCGACACTTTGACCTCATCGGCCAGATCAAAAATCTCTAAAATTTCTTTATCGCTTTCGTATCCAATGGCACGTAACAGCGTGGTAACAGGTAATTTCTTTTTCCTGTCGATGTATGCAAACATAACACTGTTAATGTCTGTAGCAAACTCAATCCACGATCCTTTAAAAGGGATAATACGTGCAGAATAAAGCTTTGTACCATTAGCGTGTAAACTTTGTCCAAAGAATACACCCGGCGACCTGTGCAACTGCGATACAATAACTCTTTCGGCTCCATTAATAATGAAGGTTCCTCTAGAAGTCATGTATGGAACGGTTCCAAGGTACACGTCCTGAACAACGGTATCAAAATCCTCGTGTTCAGCATCGGTACAATATAACTTTAACTTTGCCTTTAACGGCACACTAAAAGTTAATCCACGATCAATGCACTCCTCTATGGAGTATCTTGGTGGATCGACCTGATAGTCAATAAACTCCAATACGAAATTGTTTCTCGTATCCGTAATTGGAAAGTTTTCCTGAAACACCCTGAATAACCCTTCGGAGATTCTGTTGTCGGGTGTTGTCTTTAACTGAAAAAAATCTTTAAACGATTTAACTTGTACTTCTAAGAAGTCAGGGTAATCAAACCTGGTTTGCGTGGAGGAAAAATTAATCCTCTCTTTTTTTGTTTGTACAGACATGTATTTATACAAGTTAATTATGTAAAATACTAAGACACAAAAAGGTTTAGAAGCCCATCCCGATAAATATCGGGATAAGATTCTAAACCATAAAACCTTTTAAAAAGGTCTAAATGCGTTATTTAACTTCAACTTCGGCTCCGGCTTCTTCCAACTGGCTCTTAAGAGCTTCAGCTTCGTCTTTAGAAACTTTTTCTTTAATTGCTTTAGGAGCTCCATCGACAACTGCTTTGGCTTCTTTTAAGCCAAGACCAGTTAGTTCTTTAACGAGTTTAACTACTGCAAGTTTTGATTGACCTGCTGCTTTTAAAATTACGTCAAATTCTGTTTGTTCAGCAGCAGCTTCTTCGCCACCGCCAGCGGCTGGACCTGCAACTGCTACTGCAGCAGCAGCTGGCTCAATGCCATATTCGTCTTTCAGAATTCCAGCTAATTCGTTAACCTCTTTAACAGTCAAGTTTACCAACTCTTCTGCAAGCTGTTTTAAATCTGCCATTTTATTACTTTTATTAGATTATTTCAAAAAAATTATTCTTTCTCTTTCAGTGTATCAAGAACACCGTGAATTGTATTACCACCCGATTTCAACTGCGAAAGCAGTGTATTCATTGGTGATTGTAACAGAGCAACAACATCTGCAATAAGTTCGTTTTTCGACTTAACGGCAACCAGAACATCCAGTTGGTCGGCTCCCATGTAAATTGATTCTTCAACATAAGCGGCCTTTAAAACAGGCTTTTCGTGCTTTTTGCTAAAGTCTTTAATCAATTTTGCAGGAGCACTTCCGTTTTCGGTAAACATTACCGATGTGTTTCCCTTTAGTGCATCATAAAGCTCTTCGGCATTCTTTTCAGAACTCTCGAGTGCTTTACGTAATAGAGTATTCTTAACAACAACCAGTTTTACCTCTTGTTTAAAACATAGTCTGCGTAAATCGCTGGTATCTTCAGCGTTTAACCCACTAATGTCGGCAAGGTAAAAATGACTGTATGAATCAATTTGTTCTTGTAAATTATTTATAATAACTTTTTTATCTGAACTTTTCATAATTCCTCATTTTTAGTCTATAAACGACTTGGGTTCAACTTCAATACCAGGGCTCATAGTACTAGAAATATATACACTTTTTACATAGGTTCCTTTAGCTGCTGAAGGTTTAAGTTTATTAATTGTATTCATAAACTCGATGGCATTTTCTTTAATCTTTTCGGCGGGGAATGAAACCTTACCGATAGATGTGTGAATAATACCAAATTTATCGACTTTAAAGTCGATTTTACCTTGTTTAACTTCGGCAATAGCTTTACCAACCTCCATTGTTACCGTACCACTTTTGGGGTTAGGCATTAAACCACGAGGGCCTAAAATTCGTCCTAACTGTCCAACTTTTCCCATTACGGGAGGCATTGTAATTATAACGTCGATATCGGTCCAGCCACCTTTTATTTTCTCGATGTATTCATCAAGACCTACATAATCTGCTCCGGCATCTTTGGCTTCCTGTTCTTTTTCAGGAGTAACCATTGCCAAAACACGTACCTCTTTTCCAGTTCCATGGGGTAACGAAACTACGCCTCTAACCATCTGGTTAGCTTTTCTCGGGTCTACTCCGAGGCTCACATCAATATCAACAGAAGCATCGAATTTGGTGAAGGTAATTTCCTTAACCAACTCGGCAGCTTCGCTAATGTTGTATATTTTGCCCTTTTCGAGTTTCTCCAAAGAAGCTTTTTTATTTTTCGTAATTCTGCCCATCGTAAAAGATTTTTTAGTTATTGAATGGTGAAGCACCTTTAACAGTGATTCCCATACTTCTGGCAGTTCCAGCCACCATTTTCATTGCCGATTCAACAGTGAAACAGTTCAAGTCTGACATTTTGCCTTCGGCAATTTGTTTTACCTGATCCCAAGATACCGAACCCACTTTAACAATGTGAGGTTCAGGTGATCCTTTTTTCAATTTTGCTGCATCGAGCAGTTGTACAGCTACGGGTGGTTGTTTAATTATGAAATCGAATGATTTGTCTGCATAAACAGTAATAATAACGGGGAGCACCTTACCTGCCTGGTCTTGTGTCCGTCCGTTAAACTGTTTACAGAACTGCATAATATTAACCCCCTTAGCTCCTAAGGCCGGTCCTACCGGTGGTGAAGGATTAGCAGCACCACCTTTGATCTGTAATTTAATTAATCCAGCAACTTCTTTTGCCATAATAAATACTTATGCGTTACTATTCCTTTTCAACTTGCATAAAGCTAAGTTCTAAAGGAGTTTTACGTCCAAAAATCTTCACCATTACCTGCAACTTTTTCTTCTCCTCATTGATTTCTTCAATGGTTCCGTTAAAGCCGTTAAATGGTCCGTCGATTACTTTTACAGTTTCTCCCATAACATATGGAATGTTCATCTCTTCATCGGTCTCAGCGAGTTCATCTACTCTTCCCAAAATTCTGTTTACTTCACTTTGCCGCATTGCAACGGGGTCTCCACCTTTGGTGTCGCCTAAGAACCCAATTACGTTTGGAAAATTCCTTAGTGTGTGTGTAACTTCACCCACTAACGCAGCCTCGATTAAAACATATCCCGGGAAAAAGTTTCTTTCCTTACTGATTTTTTTACCATTTCGGATTTGATACACTTTTTCTGTTGGAATGAGAACCTGATCTACAAAACCTTTTAAATCACCATTTGCGATTTCGTTTTCGATATATTCTTTTACCTTCTTCTCCTTGCCTCCAATTGCACGAAGAACATACCATTTTTTACTATTTTCGCTCATGTTAACCTAAGGATTTTGATTAATAAAATAATCCGTAAATAAAACTCATTATGTTTCTAAAAGATAGATCCATAACGAATATTACGAGTGATATAATAAAGGAAGCAACCATTACAACCAATGCGCTACTTTGTAGCTCTTTCCAAGTAGGCCATGTTACTTTATGTACGAGCTCATCGTACGCCTCTTGTAAATAAATTTTAAACTTCATTATAAAATGTTCCTTGTTTTGTACGGAAGGTAAGATTCGAACTTACTGTTAAAAACCACTTCCCAAAATTTAAGTTTCATCCGTAAATAGTCCCGGACTAAAAGCCCGGGACTTATTTTACTGTAATATCTCTTTTCGAAATTATTCGATAATCTCAGTGATCTGACCTGCACCAACAGTACGTCCACCCTCGCGAATTGCGAAACGAAGACCGATATTGATTGCAACAGGGTAAATCAATTCAACCTCAATTGATACGTTATCACCAGGCATTACCATTTCGCGACCTTCAGGTAAGTGAATTTCGCCGGTTACGTCTAATGTACGCAAGTAGAACTGAGGACGGTATTTATTATGAAATGGAGTGTGACGTCCACCTTCTTCTTTTTTCAATACGTAAACCTCTGCTTTAAATTTAGTATGAGGTGTAATTGAACCGGGAGCAGCTAAAATCTGTCCACGTTTAATCTCTTTTTTGTCAACACCACGAAGTAATAAACCTACGTTATCTCCAGCTTGACCATCGTCTAAGATTTTACGGAACATTTCAACTCCGGTACAAACTGTTTTACGACCTTCTGCACCTAAACCAATTAACTGAAGTTCATCACCTGTATGAATAACTCCGGTTTCGATACGACCTGTAGCAACAGTTCCACGACCAGTAATTGAGAATACGTCCTCAACAGGCATCAAAAATGGCTTATCAATATCGCGGGGAGGAAGAGGGATCCAAGTATCACAAGCTTCCATTAATTCCATAATTTTTTCTTCCCACTCTGGTTCACCGTTCATTGCACCAAGTGCAGAACCTTGAATCACAGGAGTGTTATCACCGTCGAATTCGTAGAAGTCTAATAATTCACGAATTTCCATCTCTACCAGTTCAAGAATTTCTTCGTCGTCAACCATATCCACTTTATTCATGAATACAACCAAACGAGGAACGTTTACCTGACGAGCTAAAAGGATGTGCTCGCGAGTTTGAGGCATCGGTCCGTCAGTTGCAGCAACAACGATAATTGCGCCGTCCATCTGAGCAGCACCAGTTACCATGTTTTTCACATAGTCAGCGTGACCGGGACAGTCGACATGAGCATAGTGACGATTTGCAGTCTGATACTCAACGTGAGCTGTGTTAATAGTAATACCTCTTTCTTTTTCCTCAGGAGCGTTGTCGATTGAGTCAAATTCTTTAACTTCTGACAAACCTCTTTTTGCCAGTACCATTGTAATAGCAGCGGTTAAGGTAGTTTTACCATGGTCAACGTGGCCAATAGTACCAATGTTAACATGGTCCTTATCCCTTACAAATGTTTCTTTAGCCATAATACCAAATTTTAATTTATTATTTTTTAAATCTAATTGAGCCGAAGACGAGAATTGAACTCGTGACCTCATCCTTACCAAGGATGCGCTCTACCCCTGAGCTACTCCGGCATTTAATACATAAAGAGACGGGAGTTAAAAGTATTTCTACTAATAACTCCAATCTCAAGTGAGCGGGAAACGGGGCTCAAACCCGCGACCCTTAGCTTGGAAGGCTAATGCTCTATCAACTGAGCTATTCCCGCATCTATTCACTTCGCAAAAATGCCGTGCAAAACTACAAAATTTCTAAAAACAACAAGCAGTT
>JALUZN010000290.1 GCA_027011835.1 Draconibacterium sp.
ATTTAATAGAATTTCATTGAATACTTTTAAATATATTATTTCTCTCTTTTTTCTTACTGTTGTTGTTGTGAGCTACGGACAGGACTCTTTTGAAGAAATTGAGTTGAATAAAATTCCTCAAAAGAAGGTTCGCGAATACATTATTCAACAAGAGGAAAACAATATTTCGAGTTTTTCGAAAATTGAGCCCAGTGTGAAGCACGGAATGGATACGAAGGGATATAAGGTTTATGCAAAAGAATATTTTGTTAACGATAGTATACAAAAAGTTTGGCATCACTATATTTATACCAATCCGGCAGACGCTTGGAATGGGAAAAAGGTTTCGGTAGGTTTAGTTTATTCGAAAAAAGATAATCAACTGGTTTATGCCAATGGCAGTGTAAGCAGGTTAGATACCGGACAGATTGTTTATCTGAATTTGAAACTGTTTAAAGGTTTATTTAATCTGGCAACTGCAATCGAATTTATTACAATCGACCCCGTAAATTACGTTGTCGAGTACAGTTATATTAAAGGAAATAAAACTGAGGGGAAACAACGTATGGAGTTTTTTGAAGACGAAAAAGGCCATACCTGCATTATTCATTCGAGCTTTTTTAAAAGCGATTCGAAATTGAGAGACCGGGTTTTTTATCCTTTCTTTCACGATAAGTTTTCAAACGAATTTCACCGAAATATGAGACGGTTATATTATAAAGAACAGACCAGCGTTTCTAATGTTGGATATGCCGAAACCAACTCTGTTTCTGCCTTGTAAAATATACTTCGTTTAAGCTTGCTACCGTTTTTTTAATCAACAAATCATTAAAATAACTATTCGAAATGAAACGACTCTATGTATTAAAACAGCTTCCTGTTTTTTTGTTATTGTTAACAACCTACAGCTATTTAACTGCTCAGGAAACTGACGAAGATTTGTATAGCGAAAGTTGTACAAGTATAATGCTTGGGAAAAATGCTACCGACGACGGCTCGGTAATTACGGCGCATACTTGCGATGCTTATTATCGCACCTGGCTCGATTTTGTTCCGGCACAAACACACAAAACCGATACAACGCAAAAAATTTATTGGGGAACACTTCATACAAGCAGTCGCTGGAGTCGTAATAATTTAGAGTTAAAAGGAGAGATTCCGCAGGCAAAAGAGACCTTTGCCTATTTAAACACTGCCTACCCGTGTTTAAACGAAAAACAGCTGGCAATAGGCGAAACTACAATTGGAGGCCGGCGCGAATTAAGAAACAGAAACGGACTGTTTTTAATTGAAGAGCTCGAGCGCATAGCACTGCAACGATGCAGTAATGCGAGGCAGGCGATAAAACTGATTGGAGATTTAATAAAAGAATATGGCTATGCCGATAACGGCGAGTGCATAACAATAGCCGATAAAAATGAAGTTTGGCAGCTCGAAATTTTTGGCGAAGGTTCGGATGAAATTGGTGGTGTGTGGGCTGCTGAACGTATTCCCGATGACCACGTTGGGATTTCGGCAAATATTTCTCGAATAGGAGAAATTGATATACATAATACCGACTATTTTATGGCATCCGAAAATGTATTTGAGGTGGCCCGGAAAATGGGTTTTTGGGATGGAAAGGAGACGTTTAAATTTTGGAAAGCTTACAGTGGAAGTAAGCCGTTTTCCATTCGCGAATACTTTGTTTTAAGTACGTTGGCTCCAAGTATGAATTTGAAATACGACAGCGAAGAGTTGCCGTTTTCTGTGAAGGTTGATAAAAAGGTAAATGTGCGTCAGGTGTTGGAACTGTATCGCACAACCTACGATGGAACCGAACACGAAATGATTCGGAATTTAAAAGTTGCTAAAAAGAGTCGCGATAAAAATGGAAATGTAACGGTCGATACAATAATAAGTCCGGCAGCACATCCGTGGATGGCGCGAGATAAGCGAGATTTATTAAATTCGTTACAAAAGAATGTGGTTGTTCGCGACAGGCCCATTTCGGTGCAATATTGCGCCTACTCGTGGATTGCACAATTGCGTAGCGACCTGCCCGATGAAATTGGTGGCCGTCTTTGGTTTAGTTTCGATGTGCCGCGATTGAGTCCAAGAATTCCTATTTATTGTGGAAATTTAAGTTTACCGAAAAGTTTTGAAATCTGCGCCCAAGACCATTTTAATCGCAATGCTGCCGACTGGGCGTTTCGAAGGGCAAACCGTTTGGCTATGGTAAACTGGGGAATTGGCAAAGAGGTGGTTGAGCCCGTTGTTGCTCAATACGAAGAGAAAGTTTTCAGCGAAATTAATTTTGTTGAAAAACGTGCAGCAGAACTGTTAAAACAGGATGTGAAAAATGCAGAGAACGGTGAAAAAACTCAACTATGCAAAGAGTATTTAACCAACTATTCGAACTCGGTTGCCCGCTCGTCGATTAATAAATGGTGGGAACTGGGTGATGATTTGTGGGTGAAAATGCGCTGGAAATTTTAGAAATGTAATTCGGGTTATTTAATCGATGAATAAAATAATTAAAAACGGAAAAATTGTTCTTCCCGAACAGATTGTGGAAAATAGGTTTCTGATAATTGAAAACGGAATAATAACTGATATTTCGGAGAGTTACAACAAAACCAAAGGGTTTGAAATAATTGATGCTGAAAATAATTTTGTAGCACCCGGATTTCTCGATACTCACATTCATGGCGCGGGCGAAGGTGTTTTCGAAACAGCAAATAAAGAGCAGTTCGCAAACATCTGCTCTACCATTCATAAAAACGGTGTCACTACATTTCTTCCTACGTTATTGTGTAACGAAACACATATTAAAAATGTGGTAAAAAACATGAAGTCGTTTGGCGAAGAGAGCAAGCATATTGTGGGAATGTATGTTGAAGGTCCGTTTGTAAATATGGAGAAAAAAGGGGGTATAAATCCCAATTACATCCGAAAACCGGATTTAAATTACCTGAAAAAGATAATCGATATTTCGGAAGGGTATTTAAAAATGATGACCGTTGCTCCCGAACTTGAAGGGATTGACGAAATAATTGGATACCTTCTTGAAAACAGTATTATTCCTGCTTTTGGACACTCAATGACCACTTTAGATACTGCCTTCTCAACAACCGGTGCTCGCAATATTACACATCTTTTTAATGCCATGTCGGGAATTTCGCATAAAAACCCTGGGTTAGCAGCACTGCCGTTTATCGACAAAGATATATTTGTGGAGGTTAACGGCGACGGAGTCCATATCAATAACCGGATTATAAAAATGTGTTTCGAAAATTTAAATCCCGACCGGATTATAGCAATTACCGATGCCGTTATTTCTGCCGGATTGCCTTATGGCGACTATCTTTACGACACCGATAAAAAAGTAACTTCGTCGGAACGTGGAGTTCGTTATGCTGCAAACGATACATTAATCGGGTCAAGTTTTTTAATTCCCGATGTTTTACGAAATATTAAAAAAGTTACCGGTTTGCCGATGCCCCGATTAATAAAGTCGGTTACATTAAATCCGGCTCGAATGTTGGGAATCGATAACATTTGTGGTAGCATTGAAAAAGGGAAGAGAGCCGATATTGTGATTTTCGATAATGAATTCAAAATTAAGAAAACACTTTATTAGTCAGTAAAAGTTAAATGATTTGAGTATATCTAAGGCAAGGGGTTAATTAAAAAAGCCTTCTACAACTTTATTTGTAGAAGGCTTTTAATTTGGTTAAATCTTTTTACTCTTTAGGGAGACCGTATTTGTCGACAACAAAATCGATGTCTTTATCGCCCCTTCCACTTAAATTTATTAAGATTGATTTTTGTGGATTTTCTTTGGCAAGTTTTAATGCGTAGGCCACGGCGTGCGCACTTTCGAGAGCAGGAATAATTCCCTCCAAACGACTCAGTTCAAAAAATGCATCAATGGTTTCTTTGTCGTTTGCGCGTTGGTATTTTACTCTTTTTATGTCTTTTAGCATACTGTGTTCCGGACCAACTCCCGGGTAATCTAATCCGCTTGCAACCGAATAAACAGGGGCAGGTTCGCCTTTTTCGTCTTGCAGAAGGTAGCATTTAAATCCATGAATTATACCTGGTTTTCCAAAAGTAATTGTACTGGCATGTTCACCATCTTTGTCTGATAATCCTGCAGGTTCAACGCCATGAAGTTCAACATCTTCGTCTTCAATAAAGCCCGAGAAAATTCCCATGGCATTACTTCCTCCACCAACACAAGCAACAACATGATCGGGCTGTTCGCCGGTCATTTCGAAAAACTGCTCTTGTGCTTCAATTCCAACAACACGTTGGAAATCGCGAACCATCATTGGAAACGGGTGTGGTCCAACTACCGAACCGATGCAATAAAGACTGTTGTCTGAATTGGCGAGATAGGCATCGAATGCCGAGTCGACAGCCTCTTTTAATGTTTTTAATCCGTGTGTAACCGGAACAACTTTTGTTCCCAAAATTTCCATGCGAACAACATTTGGATGCTCTTTTGCTATATCTACTTCGCCCATGTGTATCTCACATTCGAGCCCGAAGTATGCTGCGGCAGTAGCCAAAGCAACACCGTGTTGTCCGGCACCGGTTTCGGCAATTAATTTCTTTTTCCCAAGGTATTTGGCAAGTAATGCTTCGCCCATGCAATGGTTTAGTTTATGCGCTCCCGAGTGGTTTAAATCTTCGCGTTTCAGGTAGATGCGGCCACCATATTTTGCCGACAGATTTTTACAATAATAGACCGGAGTAGGGCGCCCCTGAAAGTGTTTCCTAATACTTCGAAGTTCCGAAATAAAATTATGCGACTTGCTAATCGAATGATAAGCATCGGTAATTCTGTTCATCTCTTCCTGCAAATCGGGAGGTAAAAATGCACCACCATATTCTTTGAAGAATCCTTTTGTATCGGGGTATTGCTTAAAATAATCTTTCATTTTAAATTGTTTTTAATTGTATATGTTTTACGAAGCAAGTTTTGTCTTTCGAACCAAAACTGTTTCGAGTTAATTCAACCTCTGAATAAGCATTCCGGCTGTTGTTTCAATCAACTCATCCGTTCGACTGAATGCCGGTGTGAGAATAAACGTTAGCGCTTATTTGTGCTTTTTAACAGAGTAACAAATATAATTGTAAATTGATTAAAATCAAGAAAAGTGTTAACGATTTGGATATTCTTTAGCATTAATACCAAATATCTTCTATTTTAAGTATTTCTTCTGTTAACAAAATGGACGTTAAAACTAACGTCGTTTATGGCGGTTGTAATTGTTGTTGCTTCGTTTCTTCTGACCATTTTGTGCGCCCGGCTTTCGTTTGGGACGATGCCGTTGATGCTGTCTTTGTTCCTGTTGTTGTGTGGGCACCTTTTGCGACTCGTCATTTTTATCGATAGGGAACGGATGGTCGGAAATAACCGGAATTCGCTGGTTGATAAGTTTTTGAATGTCGCGTAAATAGGGCTTTTCATCGGTGTCGCAAAACGAAATTGCTATGCCGCTTGCTCCGGCCCGGCCGGTTCTTCCAATCCGGTGAACATAGGTTTCGGAGATGTTTGGCAAATCGAAATTTATAACAAGCGAGAGCTCTTTTACATCGATACCGCGAGCTGCAATATCGGTGGCTACCATAACTTTTGTGTTGCCACTTTTAAAATTTGTAAGGGCTCGTTGCCGTGCTCCCTGCGATTTATTTCCGTGAATGGCTTCGGCGTGTATTCCTGCTTTTTTTAAAAAACGTACTATTTTATCGGCACCATATTTTGTCCTCGAAAAAACCAAGGCCGATTCAAACTCTTCGTTTTTTAGTAGGTGCGAAAGCAATTTGGGTTTGTTTCGTTTTCCTACAAAATAAACAACTTGTTCCACTTTTTCGGCAGTAGTTTGCTCGGGTTTTACAGTAACTTTCTCGGGGTTTCCTAATATTTTTTGCGATAACTTAACGATGTCTAACGGCATTGTTGCCGAAAAGAATAGTGATTGTCGCTCTTTGGGAAGTCGTTCAATAATTTTTTTTATGTCGTGAATAAAACCCATATCGAGCATGCGGTCAGCTTCGTCGAGTACAAAATATTCAACGTTTTTCAGCGAAATAAATCCTTGATTAATCAGGTCGAGCAGTCGTCCCGGAGTAGCAATTAAAACATCGACACCTTTTTTTAGTGCCTGCGTTTGTGCTCCCTGTTTTACTCCGCCAAAAATAACGGTGTTTTTAATTCCGGTGTACTTTCCATATTTAGTAAAACTTTCTTCAATTTGAATGGCCAACTCGCGTGTTGGTGTAACCACAAGCGCTTTAATCTTTTTATAACGTGCATTGTGGTAATTGTCGTTGTATAAATGTTGTAAAATAGGAATGGCAAATGCTGCTGTTTTTCCTGTACCTGTTTGTGCACATCCCAGTAAATCTTTACGTTGTAATAAGCTTGGAATCGATTTCTCCTGAATGGGAGTCGGGTGTGTGTAACCCTCAGCGGTAAGTGCTTCTAAAATAGGGTTAATAATTTCTAATTCTTCGAATGTCATATTTTTTTTATAATGCAACAAAGTTACGCTAAATGTTTCGATATTTACGGGAAAGTGGGAAATGGGTACTGAATGCTAAGCGAATGTGTCTAAAAACTGGTTCTTTATTTCGAAATATTTGGTTTGAGTAGAATAAAACTACTTTTGTAACGAATATAAAAAATAACTGTTTTGAAAGATTTTGAAGAGTTGGGAGTAGGCAAAAAATTTATTAAAGGATTAACCGATTTAAATATTGTTACTCCAACAGAAATACAAAAGAAAGTAATACCCATATTAATTAATTCCGATACCGACCTGGTTGGACAGGCACAAACCGGTACAGGGAAAACTGCTGCGTACGGATTGCCGCTGCTTCAGAAAATTGAGCCGGGGAAAAAGAGAGTGCAGGCATTAATATTGTGTCCAACGCGCGAGTTGGGGCAGCAAATAGCAAAACAGTTGTTCCGGTTTACCAAGTATTCGGCAAAAATATTTACCGAGGCGGTTTATGGCGGCGCTCCAATAGAGCGACAAATTGTTGCCTTAAAACGTCCAACGCATATTGTTGTGGCTACTCCGGGAAGACTTATCGATTTGCTAAAACGTGAAGCAGTAGATTTGAGCAGTGTGGAAACGGTTATTTTAGACGAGGCCGACGAGATGCTAAGTATGGGGTTTAAATCCGAATTGAACGAAATACTGAGTTATCTGAAATCGGCCAAAAATAAGTGGCTGTTTTCGGCTACTATTCCCAAAGAGATTAAACAAATTGTTGCAAAACATTTAGCCGAAAATGCAGTTCGTATTGAGGTGAGTGGAAAGAATGTGATTAACCGGAATATTGAACATCAATACGTTGTTTGCGAAGAGAGTGATAAATTACATACACTTATCCGATTTTTAAAATCGGAAGGCGAAAATAGGGGAGTGGTATTTTGCCGAACCAAAGCCGTTGCAAAAAAACTGGCTTTACAACTTGTTGCTAAAAATATTACTGCCGATGCAATTCACGGCGACCTGTTGCAAAAAGAGCGCGATAAAGTAATGCGTTCGTTTAAAAACAAATCGATACGAATTTTAGTAGCTACCGACCTTGCTGCACGCGGAATTGATATTGAAGCACTCGCATTTGTTGTTCATTATCAGTTGCCCGACAAAAACGAGTATTTTACCCACCGAAGCGGAAGAACGGCGAGGGCAGGGAGAAAAGGAATCTCGTTGTGTTTGGTTACTACACCCGATTTAAAACAACTAAAATTTTACGAAAAATCGTTGGGAATTACTTTTCAACAAAACCGGTCGGCTATTTAAGGGCTGCTTCTTTTTTGTTATGTTCTGATTACTTTTCGAATCGATGTGCATCGGCATTTTTTTAAAGAAATCTTTCGTGGTATATCTTAAAAATCATGTTTTGTCAAAATAAAATATTTAAACTGTGTTTTATTTTGATATTGCTTAACTTTTTGAATAATAGGTTAGTATGTGGG
>JALUZN010000291.1 GCA_027011835.1 Draconibacterium sp.
TTTAAATATTGCCCAAAGAAGCCATGTAAAAAAATACATTTGGGAAAGAGATGCTTTTATTACTAATTAGAGTACACAAGAAATAATTTTTTCAATTTTAATAGAGAAGAACACATTACAGATTAGATCCAAACATATCTGTTTACTGTAATATAATACGCTGTAGTAGTTGTTATTACGAGCAAAACAAAGGATAACAGAAGTGTAAATAATTATGAATTATAGTAATTTGAGGGCTACTTAATACGTTAAAAAAGACTTAAACAGACAAGGAAACTAAGAAATCTTTTTGTTATTACTTATTTTTTTTACTTTTGTAAGCAAATACTCACACCAATGAAAAAGCAAAGTACAGAAATTCGACAGAAACAAATAAAAGAGGCTTTTTTAGACATAATCCATTCCGATGGATTAAAAAGCCTATCGACCCGGAATCTCTCTAAAAAGATAGGACTTAGCGAAGGGAGCATCTTCAGGCATTTTGCGTCGAAACAGGATATCATTCTCGCAATTTTTTCTGATGTTGACCGCGATTTTATTGATTCGTTGCGCATTATTGCCAATTCATCTGAATCGCCGGAGAAGCGGCTTTCTAAATTACTTTGTAGAACCGTTACTTATTTGGTAGACAATAAAGGCGTAACGATGTTATTATTTTCGGAAGCCTCGCACAATAACGATACAGAGCTAAAAACACGGCTTTTGCATATTTTTAATTCTCAGAAAAAGCTGGTGAGCAAAATTATTCACGATGGTATTGCTATCGGAACCTGGGACGAATCGCTTCATGTCGATAATATTGCAATGCTATATATGGGCATTCCGGTAACCGTAAATATTGAATTAATATTAAACGGGGGGCAATTCCATTCCCAAAATTTTTGTCAGCAAATGATGACATTACTTGAACGAATCTTAAATAAGGAAAACGCATAAATTATCTGTCCACATTAAAGTTGTTTTAGGTTAAATAGAATTTTCAAAGACGACACGTTGATTTTCAAATTAAGCTTAAACAACTTCATCAACGGAAACTCATTTCACCCCAATTGCAAAAAACTTTAAAATATTACCCACTAAGGATCAATTCAACTTTCGTTTTGATGGGACAATTTAAAATTTAATGAATCGGCTTTTCCCCTGCCGGAGATCATACGCTTTGGTTTGGTCCAAAGCCAGTTCGCGGCGACGGCCTTGGTCGGTGAGCCGGAAAACAAGTGATAACGACGTTAAAAAATTACTGCTGTTTGAGGAGCTCCAATGTATTGGAGGAAGTTCAGTAATTTTAGTCGTTATTACGTTGCTTTTCCGAGTGAAGCGAACGCAGCCTTGGGCTTTTGTTTACTTTTGGGGCTAAGTCAAAAAGTAAAATCCGCCCGATAGGGCAAAAGTAACATCATGGCATACGCTGACCGGCAACCAAAAAGTTTAAATGCCCCTATAAATCTGTTTAAATATTGAACAAACCCGAATTACTAAGTGAGCCCCCATTAAGCTGCGCATTCATAATTTCGATTCGCTCAATTTCGAAAAGCTAAAAGGATTGAGTATATTGTCAAAAAGAGAGATGAATTTTTTCGATACTATCAGAAATATAACACTCTAAAAGAAGTTATTGATGTAGTAAATGCATATTCCATTAAAGCTTAAATTCAAACAAATTTCAATAATGACAAGAAAACCAACAAAAATAAGGAAAGAGGAGATAAAGCTGGCTGTTTTAAGAATTATTAGGGAAGAGGGAATTAAATCGATTTCAACAAAAAACCTGGCAAAATATACCGGGTTAAGCGAAGGGGCAATTTTTCGTCATTTTAAATCGAAAAGAGATATTATAATTTCGATAATCGACGATGTGACAACCGATATGATTGGAAATTTAAAAGAGGTGGCTTTTAATAATCTGGCGCCCGACAAAAGATTATTTCAGTTTATCTGTTCGAACATTAAATATTTAACCGAACATAACGGAATTACCATTTTGCTTTTTACCGAAGCATCGCATGCCCACGATGTTGAAATGATGGAGAAATTAAACCATATTTTTAACACGCAACGCGAATTGGTTGGGAAAATAATAGCCGACGGAATAGAACAGAAAATATGGGACAAACATATACCGGTAGAAGATGTAACATTGGATCACCTTGAAAAGTAGGTGGATTAAAAAATAATTTCATCTTTGCGGTTTAATTATTTTAAAATAAAATGACATTGCAACACAATC
>JALUZN010000292.1 GCA_027011835.1 Draconibacterium sp.
GATATAAGGGTTACTCATAAACTAAATGTGTTGAATTAACCCAATCTAGCAGAATCGCCAAAAAAAAACATTGAAATGAGATAAATTATTAATAATTTCGACTTCCAATAAAACTCGACAATTTTAGGGCAGTTTATAAACACTTTGCAATAATTATTTGTTACAGCTTTAATTAAACTTTAAAACATGGGGAAAATATTTGCAATAACATCGACCGGCAAAACCGAAAAATCGCTTCTCGATTTACGTTTTGGGAAATGTGAGAATATCGTAATTTTCAATGCCGACAAAAATACATTTTCAATTTTTGAGAACCCTTATAAAAATGAAGAGAATAGTGGAATTAATTTAATTAACCACATAAAAAAAGAGGGAGTTACAACAATTATTACAGGCGAAATTGGACCAAAAGCAGGTGCAATAATAGAAAAAGAGAAACTTCAACTGGTGCTTTTGTCGGAAGAGCGCATTAAAATTGAAGAGGTAATGAACCGAATAAAACCGTAACCGGAAAATATTTTCAGACAATGATTGTACGAGAAGCAACCAAAGCAGATTTAGAAATGCTTATCGATTTCCAGCTGCTAATGGCACGCGAAACGGAAGAGGTAATTTTAAATATAACAACCGTTACCAATGGTGTTTCAGCGGTTTTGGCCGACCCAAAGAAAGGGCATTACTACGTAACCGAAATGGACGGGAAAGTAGTAGCGTCACTATTAACTACATTTGAATGGAGCGATTGGCGAAACGGCACTATTTTATGGATTCAGTCGGTGTATGTATTGCCCGAATTCAGAAGAAAGGGAATTTACCGGAATATGTATTCATTCCTGAAAGAGAGAGTTTTAAACGATGAAAGCCTGAAAGGAATCAGATTATATGCCGACAAATCGAATTACTCGGCGCAAAAAACCTACGAAACTCTCGGAATGAGTTCCGACCATTACATTACTTTCGAATGGTTAAAAGAGTAACTTTTGTTTAACTTTTATCTTACTTCCGCTATCTATACTCACTTCAATATAGGTTTTTGAGAATTGAGTAGAACAAATTGCAATTAGGACTCCTTCGGTAAAAATCGACTATAGTCAAATCACGAATGCGCAGCTTTAGGAGTAATCTAGAGGAAATTATTTGTGTTTAAAACCAAACAAAAAGATATTTGATTTGAGTTTATTCCAACTAATAAATAAGGGCGAACACCAACAACAAGATTTTAAATATTGCATTAACGACTCGAAAAAGATTGCAAAATCGTTAGTGGCATTTGCAAACACCAATGGTGGCAGGCTTTTAATTGGTGTTAAAGATAACGGAAAGGTAGTTGGAATAAAAAGCGACGAAGAGTTTTATATGGTTGAAGCGGCTGCAAAAATCTATAGCAAACCAACCATCTCGTTTTTAACAAAACAGTGGCATGTTAACGGGAAAACCGTTTTAGACATTTGGATTGACCCCAGCAACGAAAAGCCACATTTTGCAAAAGACGAAAATGGAAAATGGCTGGCATACATCAGAAAAGACGACGAAAATCTGCTTGCCCACAAAATTCAAATTGAAGTTTGGAAAAAACAAAAAAGCAAACACGGAATCTATTTTACCTATTCCGACAATGAAAAATACCTGATTCGTTATTTGCGAAGCAACAGATCTATCTCATTTTCAAAATTTATCCGGCAAGCCCATATTTCAAGAAAAAAGGCAGAAGATATTTTAAGTAATTTTGTTGTGATGGGTATAATCGATATTCATACTGAAAGCAACGGAACCCGATTTTGTTTGAACAAGAACTTTCTCGTTTCTGAGTTTCACCTGTTTACAACAAACGAAACTTAACCAAAAATGAGTTGATGCACAGAAATTAAATTTCGTGCTTTAAAAGGATAAATCTCCACCCTTCCCCAACAACAAAACAAATTTTTTCTATTTTTACCCAATCAATAAAAAAACAGATAAACTATGTTACAAAAATTATCGATTTTACTATTTGTACTCGGAATTGGGTTTACAACTTTTGCACAAGATGCCTATTTAAATGCAAAAGCCGAAAACAAAGAGAAAACTTATGTTGGGCAAAAAACATATAGAGTTAAAACATTTAAGCAAAATTTTAAAGCAAAAAAACCGAAGAATATAGTTCTCTTGATTGGCGACGGAATGGGAGTTACCCAGGTTTTTTCGGGACTTACAGCAAATAAAGGTCACCTGTTTTTAGAGAATTTTAAAGCCATTGGTTTCTCACAAACACAGTCGGCCGACAATTATATTACCGACTCGGCCGCAGGAGGAACAGCACTTTCAGCAGGAAAAAGAACCTACAACGGAGCCATTTCGGTTGACATGGACAAAAAACCATTGAAAACAATTCTGGAAGAGGCAGAAGAAAACGGACTTGCAACCGGGCTGGTCGCCACTTCAGCAATAACACATGCTACTCCGGCAGTTTTTATTGCTCACCAACCGCAACGAAACATGTACGAAGAGATTGCTGCCGATTTCTTAAAAACCGACATTGATGTATTTATAGGTGGAGGAAAAACACATTTTACTCAACGAAAAGATGGCAGAAACTTAGTTGAAGAGCTAAAAGCAAAAGGATATCGTTACGAAGAAGACATCAACAAAATTAAACGAGTTAAAAAAGGGAAACTGGCTGCGCTTACTGCCGACATTCATAATGGAAGAGTTGAAGAGCGGGGTGAACTATTGCCAATTGCAACAAAAACAGCAATTCGAATTTTGAGCAACAACAAAAAAGGATTCTTTTTAATGGTTGAAGGTTCACAAATCGACTGGGGTGGGCATGCAAATAGCACCATTTATATCGTTGAAGAGATGCTTGATTTCGACCGTGCAATTGGGAAAGCATTAGAGTTTGCCGAAAAAAACGGTGAAACATTACTGGTTGTTACAGCCGATCACGAAACCGGAGGAATGGCAATAACCGGAGGAGGCTTCGATACAGGCAGCGTAACAGCAGCATTTTCAACACACCATCACACTGCCGTAATGGTTCCTGTTTTTGCTTACGGACCGGGTGCCGAAGAATTTACGGGAATTATGAAAAACACCGATATTCACGATAAAATAAAAGAATTGCTTTTGGGGAAATAGCTAACCCCACACATCATAAAAAAACCGGATAATTTTATTACAAACTATCCGGTTTTTTTTAGACCTGCTTTTCTGAATTTATAAAACAGAGTTTGTACTATCCTCGACAGCAATTTCCCATTTAATTTTTTGCAACTCGGTTAACAGCGAATCTTTTACTGTAGTATATCGTTCCATATTTTCCTTTTTTACCGGTTCAACCGGTGGTGCTTTTACTTTTAGCGGGTCGACCGGAGTACCGTTTTTAAAAACCCTAAAATCGAGATGCGGGCCAGTCGCTAAACCTGTAGACCCAACAAAACCAATTAGTTGCCCCTGCTTTACCCGAATTCCTGTTCGCATTCCTTTTGCAAAATTATTCAGATGCATATAAGTAGTTGTATAAACCGAATTATGTCTGATTTTTAAATATTTACCACCACCCCGCCGTTGGTAACCTTTTGCAATTATCGTTCCGTCGCCAATGCTGTGAACCGGTGTTCCTCGCGGAGCCGCATAATCTACTCCATGGTGCGGCCGGCGAATACGTAAAACCGGATGCATCCGGCTGTTCGAAAACCGGGAACTTATTCGCGAATATGTTAACGGCGCTTTCAAAAAAGCTTTTCGTAAACTTTTCCCGTTTTCGTCGAAATAATCTTTTCTATTATCCTGATCAAACAGAAAAGCATAATTTGGTTCTCCGTAGTGGTCGAACTGAACAGCATAAACAGTACCAATTCCAATCGATTTGGAATCGACAAATTGTTCGTCGTAAATCAGCCGAAAACGGTCGCCTTTCTGAATCGCAAAAAAATCGATGGTCCATGCAAAAATATCGGAAAGTTTTAATGCAAGCATCGGGTCTTGCCCACTGGAAATCATTGTATTCCACAGCGATGTTTCTACAACTCCTTTAGCCGTTCTCAAACGAACTTTCACCTCTTTTTCCCCCTGATGAATTTTTAGCGAATCGAACAATTCGAAAACCGTGTAGGTAGTTGCCGAGTTTTCGTAAACAAAGTAACGTGCCCGATGTGTTGAATCGGTTGATGAAAATACGCTAAACTCTCTTCCGCTTTTAATTTTCCGCACATCGAAAACCGATTTCGATTTACGGGCAATTTTATCAATTGTTCCCATCGAAACCCCGCGTGCATTTAAAATCTGACTAAGGTATTGATTGGATTTAACAACACCTGTTTCAATTAAAAAAGAATCAACCGGAAGGCCGTATTTATACTCTCTGTTTTTTACAACAACAGTATCTATTTTAAGCTCAACCGCCTCTTTCTCTTCTCTCTTTTTTTTATTCTGACACGAATAAAACGAGGCAATTATTCCCCCAAAAATCATCCCTGCAACAATCAGCTTAATGTATTTTCTCATCTGTATTTTTTATAGTGAGCAAAAGTATAAAAACTAATTTAACGTTGAATTAGTATTTTAAAAAGAGTAATTATTTAATACGGTTAAGGCAAAGTTAAATCGAAAATCTATGCCACAATAGAAAAGTATATTGGGAAACTGTATGCACGCATCAAAAACTGCCAGTAAGATTACAATTTTATTTTATCGAACCCTTCGCCATAAACGCCCATAACGCTTCCCATAGAGATAAATGCGTTGGGGTCGATCTCTTTAATTTTCCGGAAGATAGCTGAGGTTTCTTTTTTGCGAACAACCGACATTATCACTTTTGTCTCTTTCTTCGAATACCACCCCGAACCATCTAAAAGAGTAACTCCACGCGTAACTTTCGTATTGATAAATTCGGCAATCTCCTTATAATTCTTCGAGACAATAAACATTTGGGCCGAACGATTTGCCCCGCTTAAAAACGAATCGACCGTGTACGAAACCACCCACATTACAACATATCCGTAAACCAGTTTTTCGGGCGACCTGAATACAAAATACGAGGAAGCCACAATTACCACATCGCAAAGCATAATAACCCGTCCCGGACTAACATTTCGGTATTTATTCACAATCATTGCAAAAATATCGGTACCACCGGTGCTTCCTCCGCGCGAAAAAACAATGCCTAATCCAACACCGGCGGCCATGCCGCCAAGCACTGCCGAAAGGAAAGTATCGTTAACAACCGGCTCTTTAAATACATCGCTAAAAAGAGCAAAAAATGCAGTTAAAACAGCAATGCTAAAAATTGTTTTCACACCAAAATTGGCACCTAAAATTTTTATTGCTACCAAAACCAGTACTATATTAATTACCAGAAATGAGATACTTACCGGTATTTTTGTTGCATAAAAAATAACCGCTGCCACACCACTTATTCCTCCGCCGGTAATTTCAGCCGGAATAAGAAAAAGCAACCACCCGAAAGAGAACAATAAAAGACCAAAGGTTATTATGGAATAATCTTTTATAATCCCCGCTATTCTGTTATTTCCCGATATCATCTCTGTAAACATTTCCTATATAATTAATGCGTTTATTTTTTGCGCAAATGAACAAACCGGATTCGACATATTTAGTGATGTTTATCAGTATTTTTCGAGTTAACAATTTCTTAATTTCTTCTGCTACAATCCCTACTTATTTCGCTTAAACCATTGCAACACAACCCGTTTCTTTAAACAATACAACTAGCTGGTTATTTTTAAGTGAAATTGTGTTCGTGACGCCCGGCAATTTCAACACAAAACAAAACCATTTTCTAAATTTGCGGCACTTGAATAAATTCAAAATATGCTAATAGATACGCACTCACATATTTATTCCGACGATTTTAGCTCCGACCTCGACGAGGTTGTTCAGAATGCGTATAATAATGGTGTAAAAAAAATTATACTTCCCAATATCGACAGTGGTTCTATAAAACGACTATTCGACCTAAGCAATTCATATCCACACATTTGCTACCCATTAATGGGTCTGCATCCAACATCGGTTGATGCCGATTACAAAGAAGAGTTGCAAGCCATGGAATATTGGCTCGACAAACAAAAAATATACGGAATTGGAGAAATTGGAATTGACTTACATTGGGAAACAGAATTTATTAACGAACAAAAAGAGGCATTTCGACATCAGATTAAGCTGGCAAAAGCCAATTCGCTTCCGGTAGTTATTCATGTTCGCAATTCATTTAACGAGGTTTATTCGATTATAAAAGAGGAGCAAGACGGTTCTTTAGAAGGTGTTTTTCATTGTTTTACAGGAAATACCGAAGAAGCAACAAAAATAATCGACCAGGGATTCTTACTTGGAGTTGGAGGAGTACTTACGTTTAAAAACAGTAATTTGAGTGAAGTCCTCCAAAACGTAGAACTGAAACATCTGGTTTTAGAAACCGACTCCCCCTATTTAGCTCCCGTTCCAAAACGAGGACGACGAAACGAAAGTTCGTTTTTGGTTTACATTGCACAAAAATTAGCCGAAGTTTATCAGGTTCCGGTTAAAGAAGTTGCAGAAATAACCACCGCAAATGCTCGTAATCTGTTTCGAATTTAATAAATTGCGCCTTCATTTTTAGAAATTGCACAGCAATGAATAAAAAAAGGAGACCTTCTATTCTTATTATTTACACCGGAGGTACCATTGGAATGGTACAACGTCCGCAAACAGGAACATTGGCTCCGGTTAAGTTTGAACAAATTTTACAGGAAGTTCCCGAACTCAACAAATTTAATTTCAATATAAAAACGGAAGTATTAAATCCGGTAATCGACTCTTCGAACATGAATCCTGCGCGATGGGTGAAAATCGCAAAAAGAATTGAACGGCGCTATAACGAATTCGACGGATTTGTTGTTTTACACGGAACAGATACAATGGCATACACAGCTTCGGCATTAAGTTTTATGTTCGACAATTTAGACAAACCAATTGTTTTTACAGGCTCTCAATTACCCATTGGAATGTTAAGAACCGACGGAAAAGAGAACCTTATAACTTCGGTTGAAATTGCGGCAGCACAACAAAACGGGAAAAGCATTGTGCCGGAAGTATGCATTTATTTCGATTCGAAACTCTACCGTGGAAACCGCACAGTTAAGCGCGATTCGGAACTGTTTAGTGCATTCCGCTCGGTTAATTATCCGGCACTCGCCGTTGCCGGTGTCGATATAAAATACAGTTCCGAATTTATTTTTCACCCTAACAGCAATGGAATTCTGAAGGTAAATACTCAATTCAACGACAATGTTGTCATTTTAAAAATGTTCCCCGGAATGAATCAAAATGTATTTCATTCTATTTTATCAATTCCAAACTTAAAAGGGATTATTTTAGAAACATTTGGCTCGGGAAATGTCCCCACATTACGATGGCTGGTAAACGCAATAAAACGAGCAATTAAGAAAGGAATAATTATATTAAACATTACGCAATGCGAAGGTGGCCGCGTAATTATGGGACAATACGAGACCAGCTTAGAATTATTAAATGCCGGCGTTGTTTCGGGAAAAGACATGACAGTTGAAGCTGCAATAACCAAGTTGATGTTTTTACTTGGTCAGGGATTAAAAACAGCAGAGGTAAAAAAATATTTGAATATCAATTTACGAGGCGAAATTAGTGAATAGCACTATTTTTTATTCGCAATTTTTTATTAATTTGCAGGCCTCAATTTTTTGAGGTTCCCAGTAAAAGAACTGGAGAGGTGCAGGAGTGGCTTAACTGGCACGCCTGGAAAGCGTGTGTACTGCAAAACGGTACCGAGGGTTCGAATCCCTCTCTCTCCGCAGAAAGAGAGAAAAAATGAGTTATTTTGCATATATATTGAAAAGTGAATACGATGGCTCTCATTATTATGGCTCGACAAAGAACATTAAAGAGAGACTGAAAATTCACAACGCAGGGAAAAGCAGATATACTAAAGG
>JALUZN010000293.1 GCA_027011835.1 Draconibacterium sp.
ATTTTGAACTCCATAAATTGCAGGTAAGTTATTTTGAAGAAACTAATTTTTATAGTACTCCTTTTTTTGTCGTTTGGCTTGATGGCGCAGCAGGGGTTGCAAATGGAATTTTCCGAACAGGATTCAATACAAATGCAACAAAAGCGCGACAGAGAATACAGACAGTTAATTGCCGGTAATGCATTAAATGGTTTGGCAACCGAAGAACTGAAATTTCCCCCGTTTAATTACAAAGCTGAATTCGATAAACGTTATACGCTTGCTTTTGGCATTTCGCCAATTGCCAACTACTCGTTTGCCGGAATCTCGCAGGGAACATTGTTGCCAGGTTATTCTCCGTTTTATTCGAATGCAAAAGTGTTGAGTGCCGCATCGTATCAATTGGGCGATAAGCTTACCATTGGCGGTTATAGCTACGGAAACAACTCGGTTTTTGGTGCACCTGCACAAAATTATGGAACAAATAATTTCGACAATTACGGTTCGACATTAATTTTGCAATATAAAGTCTCGAAAAACTTTAAAATAGAGACACAAATTAATGTTTCGAAAAATGGTAATCGTCCTCCGGGATTTTAATATTACCGATGATGAGTTGTTGATATTAAAATAAATCTCCAATTCAATTTTAAATTCGAAACTTTGAACTTTGAACTCGAAAAAATAATGCTAACAATTTATAAAGCTTCTGCTGGCTCCGGAAAAACATTTCAACTTGTGGTTGAATACATGAAACTTCTGCTCGAAAACCCGAACAATTACAAACATATTCTGGCCGTTACCTTTACCAATAAGGCCACCAACGAAATGAAAACCCGTATTCTTGAGCAGCTCTATAAGCTTGCCAGCAATCGGGAATCGAGCTATTTAAATGAACTTTGCACCCCCTCACTTTCCGAAAAAACGGTGAGGAACAATGCCCGCCGGGTATTAAAAAATATTTTGCACGACTACAACCGTTTTTCTATCTCTACTATCGATTCGTTTACTCAACGAACCATAAAATCGTTTAATCGCGAATTGGGAATTTCACCTAATTTTACATTAGAGTTAGACTCTGAAATGGTTCTTTCCGAAGCCGTCGACAGAATGTTGTCAAAAATCGACAAAGACAAAAAACTGTTGAAGTGGTTAAAAGAGTTCAGCAAAGAAAAAGTTGAAGACAATAAAAGTCAGCGAATAGATGAAAACATTAAAGCACTTGGCGGCGAACTGTTTAAAGAGAAATTTCAGCTCTTTTTTCCCGACGACAACGAATCGGTGTACAGCAGAGAGAACCTTGATAGCTTTGCTAAAGAGCTGAATGGTATCATTCGTAATTACAAAAACACAATTCAATCCGATGCTAAAAAGGCTATGGATACAATTGTTGACAATGGTTTTACTGTCGACGATTTTTCGTATAAAAGAACCGGAGTAGCCGGTTTTATAAATAACCTTGCAAACGGTTTATTAAAAGAGCCGGGGACGCGGGTGCTTAACGCATTGGAAGATGTAGAAAAGTGGTATGCAGCAAAACACAATTCGGCTGTTAAAATTCACTCGCTTGTAGAAAAAGAGTTACAACCGCTTTTAAACAGGATAATTGCCTATATCGACAAAAACTCGAGACAATACTACTCGGCTGTTGCTGTAAAACAACAGTTGCGAATGCTGGGAATTTTAACCGACTTAAAAGAGGAGATAAAAACGCTGTTACACGAAAAGGGAAGTTTGCAAATTTCCGATTCGAATTTGCTTTTAAGCAAAATTATCGGGCAGTCCGACTCGCCGTTTATCTACGAGAAAACCGGAAACTACTACAAGCATTTTATGCTCGATGAGTTTCAGGACACCTCTACATTACAATGGCAAAACTTTAAACCGCTTATTTTAAACTCGCTTGCCGAGGGAAACAAAAACCTTCTTGTTGGCGATGTAAAACAGTCGATTTACCGCTGGCGAAACAGCGACTGGAAAATTCTTGCCGAACAGATTTATTCCGATTTCGGGGCTGAACAGATGCGCGAAATTGCACTCGAATACAACTGGCGAAGCGATATAAATATTATCCGTTTTAACAATGCTGTTTTCGAGAGTTTAAAAAGCAGTTTCGAAAACCGGCTAATTAATGAACTGGACGACGAAGAAGGTACGTATAAAGCAAAGTTCGATAATATTTACAGCCTTTTTAAGCAGAAACCGGGAAATAAAAATGCACCCGATACAGGATTTGTTAAAGTCCGGTTTTTCCCTCCCGAAAACTTTCGTGACGATTCGATTGGCTCGCTTGTAGAGGAGGTGAAAGTGTTGCAGGACTCCGGAATAAAAGCATCGGAAACAGCAATATTGATTCGAAAAAATATGGAAGGAACTGCCATTCTCGAAGAGTTTTTAAAAGCATCGGGGTTACGCGAAAACAGCAAATATAATTTGTCGGTTTTATCGAATGAATCGCTGTTTTTATATGCTTCGCGTGGGGTTCTTTTTGTTATCGAAATTATTGAATACTTTATCGATTCGGAGAATAAAATTACAAAAGCTTCGCTTTTAAATCTTTGGTTAACCTGGTTAAAACCTGCTCTTCAACCCGATAAAATTACCGAAATAGAGAACCTCTCTTTGCCCGACACACAATTCGAACAAGTTTTCGAAACCGAACTGGCCGTAAAACTTGAACTGCTTAAAAAGAAGATACTTCTTACTTCGCTCGACGAAACCATTACACATATTGCAGCAGAGTTTAATCTGTTCGATTTAGTTGGAGAATTGCCATTTTTACAAACTTTAATCGATAAGTCGGGCGAGCTAAAATCGTCGTTGTCGAACGATTTATCGAACCTGTTGCTTTGGTGGAAAGAAAAAGGGTATAAAACATCGGTTAATGTAAACGAAGAGGTCGATTCAATCCGGCTGCTTACCGTCCATCGCTCAAAGGGGCTGGAGTTTAAAGCGGTTCTTATTCCGTTTCTTAACTGGGATACCAGCTGGTCGGGAAACCGTACTCCAATACTTTGGTGTAAACCCGAAACAGAACCGTTTAACCGTTTTCCGCTTTTGCCTGTTGCTGCAAACAACAGTATGAAAGAGTCGTATTTCGATACCGAATACTTTACCGAAAAATCGAATGCAATTATCGACACGTTTAACCTTATTTATGTTGCTTTTACAAGGGCAAAATCGGCACTTATTATCAATTGTCCTGCCCCGAAAGAGAATAGCAGAACGCCGGGAAAAAGGGCTAATGATCTGTTAATAGAGTCGTTAAATATGTTAAATGCTCAGGAGATGTTTAAGGGCAGCTGGAACAACGATGAAGATACTTTTTGCTTTGGCAATATACCCGAATTTAAAAAAGAGGAGGAGAGCAGCAACTCTGTTACCATTACCAACTACCGGTTTAATAATTTCGATGAGAAAATAAAATTACGCACCTCGGGCGACGAGTTTTTAATTGAAGGCGAAAAAAACAAATCGGAAAAAAACAGAGGAAAGATTATTCACGATATTTTATCGGAAGTGGAAACCCGGGAGGAGATAAAACCGGCATTTTTAAAGGCATTTCGCAACGGAGTAATTGATAAAACCGAACTCGAAGAAATAGAAGAAACACTTAATGAAAGTCTTAAAAACAGCCAGATTGCCAGTTGGTTCGACGGGCGTTATCGCATAATAAACGAAAGGAGCCTGCTTACTCCGGACCGGATTTTACGCCCCGACAGAATTATGATTTCTGACAACGAAGCAGTTGTTGTTGATTATAAAACAGGACTTAATAAGTTGGAAAAATACAACCGTCAGGTAAAACGATATGCCGAAACGCTTAAAGAAACAGGGTTTACAAAAGTTACCGGTTTTCTGTGGTATATAAACCTGAACGAAGTTGAAAAAGTGTGCAATTTATAGTAGCGGTTTTTCGAAATAAACTATTTTTGCACGAAATTGAAAAATTATGATTCAAAGAATTCAAACTCTGTTTATTTTAGTTGCCGAGATGTTAATCGCATCACTGTTTTTTGTTAATCTTGCCGACCTGTCGGTAAACGACGAACTCTTTACATTCTCGGTAAAAGGAATTTACAACGGCGATACACTTGTTTTCAACGGGCTTCCGTTAATCATTTTTATCGGTTTAATAGTTGTTCTGCATCTGGTAACTATTTTTATGTATAAAAAGCGTATCCGTCAAATCCGTATACTCTCGTTTACAATTATTCTTTTGCTCGGTCTGTTTGGCCTCTTTTTCTATTTTGCTTATGCCGGATTCGATGCTCCGCAGGTTGCATTTAAAGTGCCCGTGGCTTTTCCGGTTGTGGCTGCCATTCTCGACTTTCTAGCCATTCGTGCCATAGGAAAAGACGAAGCACTGGTGCGCAGTATGGATAGAATAAGATAGTTGCAAAGCGCTGTAAGGTTATCTTTTTTGAATTACAGTATTTTAACTTAATTGTATACTTATGAAAGCAATGATTTTTGCCGCAGGCCTCGGAACCCGCTTGTTGGAAACTACTTCCGACAAACCAAAAGCGTTGGTCGAAATTGGCGGGAAAACATTATTGCAGCGAGCTATTGAAAAACTTCGTAACGAAGGAGTTACGGGGGTTGTGGTTAATGTACATCACTTCTCGGGGTTGGTTATCGATTATCTGTCGGCAAACGATTTCGGAATTCCGGTTTACATCTCGAACGAAACCGACAAACTGCTCGATACGGGTGGCGGTTTTAAAAAGGCAGCTTCGTTTTTTAACGATAACTCACCGGTTTTACTTTACAATGTTGATATTTTGAGCTCCCTGAATGTTGAAAAAGTAAAGGCCGAACACCTAAAATCGGGGGCACTGGCAACGCTGGTTGTCAGGAATCGTTCCACGCAACGTTATTTAAAATTTAACAGCGAACAACGACTTACCGGCTGGCTGAATAAAAAAACGGGAGAGACAAAAATAGCCGTTCCCGAGAGTTTTGAAACTTCTGTGGAGATGGCATTTAGCGGAATCCATATTGTTCAACCCGAAATAGTAGATTTAATGCCCGACAAGGAACGGTTTCCGATTATAAATCTGTATCTCGACCTGGCAAAAGACCATTTAATAAAGGGCTATTTCGATAATTCCGATTTATGGATGGATGTGGGAAAACCGGATCAATTACAAAAGGCCAGAAGCTTATTTAAATAGTAGTGATGCACCGGTTTGTTTTCCGGCTTCTATCCGAAATCGAACCCGTTATAAGTTTCAAACTGCCAAATTTCCAAAACATTCGCGACCGGAATTTCGTACGGCGAATAGTTGCGGTTCGATGAAACCAGCAGGAAACGCCTGTTGCTTAATCGTTTGTAGAGCAGTTTGAAAACTATCCCGTCGTCTTTGGTCACCACAATACACGCTTTCCCGTCTTTTATTTCTTCCCAGTTTTCGGTGTACGAGCAGGTTACCCACGATCCCGCTTTTATGGGCAGCATCGAATCGCCTTCAATTTGAAACGTGCGGTAAGTTTTGTTTTCCGATAGAAACGGAAGTTTAAATTTTGGCAACGATGCGATAAAATCCAAATCGCCGTAGCTGTTTGTATAACCGGCCTGTGCTTTTACCGGCACCATCTCAATGTTCTCGTTCCCGTTGTTGTCGACCGAAATGGTAAGCAACCGCAAACGGTTTCCGGTAATATCAACGTCAAAACCTTTCTCAATTTGCGAAAGCTGAAATTCGCTCAATGCCGTTAACCGGTATTTAATCAGTGCATCGAGCGACACGTTAAAGTAGTTGGCTATTTTTATTAACGTTTTAAACGGTGGCTGCACATTCCGCTCATAACCCGAAAGGGTAGTGCGTGTAATCTCAAGTTCGGCGGCCAGTGCAACCTGCGACTTGTTTTTTCGCTTTCGTAAAAACCGTAAATTTTCTGCAAAAAACATATATTATTTGTTTTAAAATTTTGTCTGTTTTTCAGGTTTCAGCTAAAACATTTGTAAAGTTTTAATTTGCTGAAGTTAACGGCTAAAGCCGTGGTTTGTAGCTCTTTTTATCACCGCCCTAAAGGACGGTGCAAAACATAGAAATAAATGCTGCAATGTTTTTCGCCTCTTTTCCATAAAGACGGTATAAAACTTTAAGATGAGCGCAATAATGTGTTTTGTCTCTTTCCCTAAAGTTAACTTTTTACACCCTGCTTTAGCTGGGTGATAATTTTGCAACACATTTTTTTGGCTTTAGCCGTTAATAAAACCACCTCAGTAATTCTTTTCCTTTAAAATATTTTATAATCATTCATATCTAAATTTAATTCCTCTCTGTTGTTATTTTAATTTTCAGGTTTCAGCTAAAACATTTGTAAAGCTTTGATTTGCTGAAGTTAACGGCTAAAGCCGTGGTTTATGCCTCTTTTTATCACCGCCCTAAAGGACGGTGCAAAACATAGAAATAAATGCTGCAATGTTTTTCGCCTCTTTTCCAAAAGGACGGTGCAAAACATAAAACTGAACGCTGCAACACATTCTTTCCCGAAAGAATCGAATACCAATTACAAACTCCTTTTAATCTCGTCTCTCCAATCTAACAATCCGATAATCCAACAATCTATCCTCGTTTTTTACAAATATAAAAAATATTGACTATATTATAATCAAAAAACTGACGAAATAATAGTCATTCATGAAGAGACATATTGTACACCTCGATTTAGATACCTTTTTTGTTTCGTGCGAACGACTGATGGACAGAACGTTAAATAATGTTCCTGTATTAATTGGTGGCACCGGCAACAGGGGAGTGGTGGCTGCGTGCAGTTACGAAACCCGCCGTTTTGGAGTTCACTCCGGAATGCCCATAAAAACAGCACGTATTTTATGCCCCGATGCAACAGTAATTCGCGGCAACAGCACCGTTTATACAAAGTTCTCCGAAATGGTTACCGATATTATTCGCGAGCAGTCGCCACTTTTCGAGAAATCATCAATCGACGAGTTTTATGTGGATGTTACCGGAATGGACAAATTTTTTGGCACCTACAAATGGGCAAAAGAGTTGCGCGAAAAAATAATAAAAGAGACAATGTTGCCCATTTCGTTTGCACTTTCAACCAACAAAACTGTTTCGAAAGTGGGTACCGGCGAGGCAAAACCCAACAACGGAATAAAAATTGCCGACGGGTTTGAAAAGCCGTTTCTTGCCCCGCTGTCGGTTCGGAAAATTCCAATGGTAGGTACAAAAACATACAACCTCCTCCGGAGTATGGGAGTGGAAAAGGTAAAAACCGTACAACAGATGCCGGTTGAACTGATGGAGAGTGTTCTCGGCAAAAACGGTACTATGCTTTGGAAAAAAGCACAAGGCATCGACAATTCTCCCGTTATTGCCTGGCACGAGCGCAAATCAATCTCCTCCGAGCGAACTTTCGAGCGCGACTCTACCGACATCTACAAAATGAAAAGCATCCTTACTGCTATGGCCGAAAACCTCGCGTTTCAACTTCGCCGCGAAAATAAACTCACCGCCGTTGTATCGGTAAAAATCCGCTATTCCGACTTCCAGACTTACAGCAAGCAGCGCCGCATTTCGTACACCTCGCTCGACCACACGCTTATCGAAACCACTCTTCAACTCTTCGAAACCCTCTACCGCCGCCGCGTTCTTATCCGTCTTATCGGCGTGCGTTTCAGTAATCTAATCGGAGGCAGCTACCAAATTCGTCTTTTCGAAGACTCCGAAAAACTAATTAAACTTTACCAGTCGATGGATATTATTCGTAAGAAATATGGAAAAACAGCCGTTAAACGCGCTGTAACAATGGGCGTAAACTCCACTGCCTCCGGCATCTCCCCGCGGGGAAAATTAATAAAGAAGAAGAATTCAGGAGGGTATGGATGAAGTTGGAAGGTAGAAGTTGGAAGTTAGAAGGTAGAAGTTAGAAGGCAGTAGGCAGAAGTTTGTTCTGTATATAT
>JALUZN010000294.1 GCA_027011835.1 Draconibacterium sp.
CCATTATTGTTACCTTTAAAAATGGATTGGTTTTACAGTAAACAGCTAAATTTTATTTTGAGAAACCGTTGAGCTTTTTCGGAGAATTCATATGTGAGGTATGAAAATAAAACAAATAACAGTATTTCTTATTTTTGTGTTGATATCGGGGAAATTGTATTCGCAATTGTCGAATCAACAAAAAACGGTTCGCCTGTCGATACCCGAAATTGCTATTCTCGATATTGAACCCTCGTATAATAACAGCATTTATATTTCGCTCGAACAGCCCGTTAAACCCGGAGTGCAGGCAACAATACAAAAAACAAGCAACGAAAAACTTTGGATTAATTATACATCGTCGTTGTTAAATTCAAAAAACTCGCGCATAATAAAAGCTGAAATTTCGGGGGGTAAAATTCCCGATGGCATCGATTTATATCTCGAAGTTTCCGATTTTTCGGGAAGTGGGAAAGGAAAAACAGGTGAATCAAGCGGAAAAATAAAACTCACAAACTATTCGAAACCAATTATTACCGGAATTGGAAACTGCTACACCGGCGATGGAATTATGAACGGACACTCGCTCTCGTTTTCGCTCGAAATAAACAATTATGCGAAAGTTCACTCAATCAGCGATGCCGATTTTACAATTCTTTACACCATAACCGACAATTAATATGCTAAAAAAGATATTATATCCGGTTCTATTTCTCCTGTTAACAGTAAGTTCTCAGGCACAGCAGTTAAAGTTAGACATTAACGGAACAATTACTTTTAACAGTTCCGATTATATGATAAAAGAAGCCGGCAAAGATTTTCCTTCAACCATAAATAGTGCTTCCAATATTCAACTCTCAATTTCGTTTATAAACTTTTGGGATAAGTTTTTCGACTCTGGCAAGAAATGGAAAATATATGTCAGCAAATCGGATATAAACTGGAATCAAAATATTAATATTGAAATTGCAAGAGTGGGAGAAGGTACAAGTTTAAGAAACGGAAAAAGAGAAAGAATTATTGGAGGAACTCAGTTTCAGCCAATTTTAAATACGCCCGTATATTTTTTTAGAGGACAAAATGAAATTTTTAATATTCCCGTTGCCTTTAAAGTTCATGGCGTTTCGGTAACCGGGGGTGCACAAGAGATTGAATCGGTTATAATGTTTACTATTTACGAAGATTAGATTTTACTTTCCCACTCTTCAAAAAATTGCTTTAAAAATACTTCCATAAACCGATGTCTTTTTTCTGCCATTTTTTTTGCTGTTTCGGTATTCATCCTCTCTTTTAAAAGCAACAATTTTTCATAAAAATGATTAATGGTTGGTGCCGTTGTTTTTTTATATTCCTCGAAACTGGAATGCATTTCTGGCTTACTGTCAGGATGATGAATTAATCGCCCTCTGTTTCCTCCGTAAGCAAAAGTGCGTGCAATTCCAATGGCACCAATTGCATCAAGGCGGTCGGCATCCTGAACAATTTGCGCTTCGATTGACGTTGCCCGGGTTTCCACTCCTGCCCCTTTAAATGAAACCTGCCCGACAATATGAATTATCTCTGTTGTTTTTTCTTCCGAAAACCCAATGGAAGTCAACCACTTTTTAATTTTCGACTCCTCACTGCCTTCATTAAGTTTCCAGTCGTCTAAATCGTGAAGCAACGCTGCCATCTCTATTAAAAACAAATCGCCACCCTCTCGTTTAGCAATCTTTAACGCTAAGTTTCGCACCCGGTAAATATGCCACCAATCGTGTCCCGAACTTTCACTTTCAAAGTAGTTTCGAACAAACTCTTCGGTAGCCCGCACTACTCTTTTTTCTTGAATTTTTAAACCCATAGTTCAAAACTAATGAAACTATCTACAAATTCAACAATTAAAAGTTGTTAAAATTTAACAGAAAAATCGCTTATTCATCTCAGTACCAACCCATTTCACAATTTACAATTAAGATACGTCAGCATTAAAAATCTTATCATCAGTCAATTTTTACTATTTTTGTAACACAATAAAGACAACTATTTTTAATATTACATTTGAAAAAAGTTGAGATTTAAATTTTGAGAAAATGATAGATACATCGAAACTAACATTACCGTCGCTGTTTTATAGCACGGTAAAAAATCATGCCGATTCAACTTCGGTGGTGTTTGTTGGTGAAAAAAATTACACCTATAAAGAGATGGGCAATGACGTTGACCTATTGGCAACGATGCTGTTAGATATGGGCATAAAAAAAGGCGACAAAGTTGCCATTTTAAGTACAAATATGCCCAACTGGGGGGTTGCATTCTTTGCTATTTTTGCAGCCGGAGCAACTGCCGTGCCTATTTTACCCGATTTCCACGAAAAAGAGATAAGAGCAATTTTAGAACATTCCGAAGCCAAAACAATTTTTGTTTCGGAAGGACTTTATAAAAACATTAATAGCGATGTTTCGGAATTAGTGGAACACATAATTTCAATCGAGAAATTTGCAATAATTCCAAAGAAAACCGAAACCAAAGATTTAAAAACACTGGAAAGTTCACTTCCGGCAACAAAAAATAAAATAATTCCGGTTCATGTCGAGGAGGAAGATTTAGCATCAATTATTTATACTTCTGGAACGACAGGCAACTCGAAGGGTGTAATGTTAACACATAAAAATCTTGCCTGGACAGCGCAGCAGAGTGCCAGCCTCTATCAGGTACGTAGTAACGACCGGTTTTTGTCGGTTTTACCACTCTCGCACACGCTTGAGAACACAGTTGGGTTTTTACTGGGTATTAAATACGGAGCATCGATTTATTACCTGCGTAAACCACCGGTTGCATCGGTTTTACTCCCTGCTTTAAAACAGGTTAAACCTACAATTATGCTTACTGTTCCACTCATTATGGAAAAAATATTCAGAGCAAAAATTTATCCTGAATTTCAGAAAAGCACGGTTACAAGGTCGTTGTACGCTTTCCCTCCCACCCGGAAACTACTTCATAAAATTGCAGCAAAAAAACTTCTTAAAACCTTTGGAGGCGAAATTAAATTTTACGGAATTGGCGGAGCAAAACTCGACCCAACTGTTGAACGTTTTTTATTTGAAGGGAATTTCCCATATGCCATTGGTTACGGACTGACAGAAACGTCGCCGCTGCTTGCAGGTGCTGTTGGCAAAAACAGAAGAATTGGGTCGACCGGAATAGCAATGGAAGGTGTTAAATTACGCATAGGAAATGCCGACCCGGTAACCGGCGAAGGCGAAATTCAGGCAAAAGGAGAGAATGTAATGCGCGGCTATTATAAAGCACCCGACATTACAAAAGAGGTTTTTACCGACGACGGTTGGTTTAAAACCGGCGACCGCGGAACATTCGATAAAAACAAACGACTGTTTATTAAAGGCCGAATTAAAACAATGATTGTTGGAGCAAGTGGCGAAAACATCTATCCCGAAGAGATTGAATCGGTGATTAACAAAATGAGATTTGTCCTCGAATCGCTTGTTGTTGAAAAGAAAGGCAAACTGGTAGCGATGATTCATTTGAATATGGAAGAGATTGAGAAAAATTTTAAAAACATAAAGTCGGAAGCAAAACAGTATATTTCCGAAAAATCGGATGAAATTCTTAAAGAAATTCAGAAAAAGGTGAATACGGAAGTAAATAAATTTTCGAAAATACAAAAAGTAGAACACCAGCCGGAACCTTTTGAAAAGACACCAACAAAAAAAATCAAACGGTTTCTATATCATTAACAATGCAATATTGTTAAAAAGGAAAGTCTTATTTCGGGCTTTCCTTTTTTTGTTACAGGTTGTTAGAAAATGCTAATTTTGTAAAAAACTTAATAAAAACAAATGGTTACCGAATCGAGATATAGCGCACGCGGAGTTTCGGCATCGAAAGAAGATGTGCACGAAGCGATAAAAAATGTTGACAAGGGAATTTTTCCAAAAGCATTCTGCAAAATTATCCCCGACATTTTAGGCGGCGACCCGGAGTGGTGCAATATTATGCATGCCGACGGTGCCGGCACAAAATCGTCGCTGGCCTATTTGTACTGGAAAGAGACCGGCGACCTTTCGGTGTGGAAAGGAATTGCACAAGATGCATTGATTATGAACGTTGACGACCTGCTTTGCGTAGGTGCAACCGATAATATTTTGGTGTCGTCGACCATTGGCCGCAACAAAAACAATATTCCGGGAGAAGTAATTGCTGCAATTATTAACGGCACCGAAGAATTGCTTGCCACATTGCGCGAAATGGGAATTTCAATCTATTCAACCGGAGGAGAAACTGCCGACGTGGGCGATTTGGTACGCACAATAATTGTCGACTCTACCGTTACCTGCCGTATGAAAAAAGCAAATGTAATTTCGGCTGATAACATTTCGGCCGGCGATGTAATTGTCGGGCTTTCATCGTCGGGGCAGGCAACTTACGAAACCGAATACAACGGTGGAATGGGAAGCAACGGATTAACTTCGGCCCGGCACGATGTTTTTGCAAAATACCTTGCCGATAAATATCCTGAAGGTTTCGACCCGCAGGTTCCTCACGAACTGGTTTATTCGGGTAACTATAAATTAACCGATACAATCGATGAGCTGGGAATTGATGCCGGGAAACTGGTACTTTCGCCAACACGAACTTATGCGCCGGTTATAAAAAAAGTACTCGACAAGTTTCGCGGACAAATTTCGGGAATGATACACTGCTCGGGCGGAGCACAAACAAAAGTGCTGCATTTTGTCGATAACGTTCACGTTATTAAAGACAATATGTTTCCTGTTCCTCCGTTGTTCAGGATTATTCAGGAGCAATCGGGCACCAACTGGAAAGAGATGTACAAAGTATTTAATATGGGGCATCGTTACGAAATTTACTGTAAACCCGAAGTTGCCGGTGAAATTATAAAGGTCGCAAAGTCGTTTAATATCGATGCACAAATTGTTGGGAAAGTTGAACCTTTCGATGGGAAAAAACTTACTATTAAGTCGGAAAAGGGAGAATTTGTTTATTAGCTTCATTCCCACGAAAGTGAGACCATCTACACAAGAATAGTTTGGAAATTGGAGATTCCCGCACACATGGAAATGAGAATAAAAAATGAGGAAGAAGACTACAATAACAACGTCATTCCCACGAAAGTGGGAATCTGCAAACGAAGGAGATTTAATTGAAAGATTCCCGAGTGTACGGGAATGAGTGCAGAGAAAAAGGAAGTTACAATAAACAGAATAGTTCAATTGAAAAATCATTCCCACAAAAGTGGGAATTTCAAGATTATAAACCAATGGTAAACTTTTATGTTTACATATTAGCAAGCAAAAAAAACGGAGTATTATACATTGGATTGACAAACGAACTTGAAAGAAGATTATACGAACATAAAAATAAAGTATTAAAAGGATTCACTTATAAATACAACGTTGACAAATTAGTTTATTACGAAGAATTTGAAACTTACGAAGAAGCATTTACACGAGAACGAAGGTTGAAAAAGTGGAATCGAAATTGGAAAATAAGATTAATAGAAAAAGAAAATTCTGAATGGGATGATTTATCGGCTGGGTGGTTTTGATACTGAGATTCCCGCATTCGCGGGAATGAAGAGGAGAGAGCAAAAATCGCAGAGTAATGGAAAGTTGAATTAATAACGACATTCCCACGAAAGTGAGACCATCTACACAAGAATAGTTTGGAAATTGGAGATTCCGTGTGCACGGGAATGAGAATGAAATAAAAATAATATGGCACAATACGCATTGTTAGAAAAATACGAATCGATAAAACACCGCTTCGAAGAGGTGGAGCAGCAGATTACCGACCCCGAAATAATTTCGGATATGAAACGGTATGTCAAACTCAATCAAGAGTATAAAAATCTTGAGAAGCTGGTCAATGTTTTCAGGGAGTACAAAAACCTTGTTGACAATATTGAAACCGGGAAAGAGATGCTGGCCGATGAAAGTGATGAGGAGTTGCGCGAAATGGCACGCGAAGAGATTGAAGAGTCGGAAAAAATGATTCCGGAGAAAGAGCAGGAAATAAAACTGTTGCTCGTACCTGCCGACCCTGAAGATGCTAAAAATGCCATTCTCGAAATACGTGCCGGAACCGGTGGCGACGAGGCAAGTATTTTTGCCGGCGACCTATTCAGGATGTACACCAAGTTCTGCGAGAAAAAAGGTTGGCGTATGGAAGTAACCAATGCCAACGAAGGAACATCGGGCGGCTACAAAGAGATTGTTGCCAATATTAAAGGCGAAAATGTTTATGGGGTAATGAAATACGAATCGGGTGTGCACCGTGTTCAGCGCGTGCCACAAACCGAAACGCAAGGGCGTGTTCACACTTCGGCAGCAACAGTTGCCGTTTTGCCCGAAGCCGAAGAGTTCGACATCGACTTAAAAGAGAGTGACATCAGAAAAGACACCTACTGCTCATCGGGACCGGGCGGACAATCGGTGAATACAACTTACTCGGCAATCCGGTTAACACACGAGCCAACCGGTATTGTCGTTACCTGTCAGGACCAAAAGTCGCAACTAAAAAACCTGGCAAAAGCAATGATTGAATTGCGGTCGAGAATTTATGCGCTTGAGCATCAAAAATACCTCGATGCGATTTCTTCGAAACGAAAAACGATGGTTTCAACCGGCGACCGCTCGGCAAAAATACGCACCTATAACTGGCCACAGGGGCGTGTTACCGACCACCGCATTAATTTAACGCTCTACAATTTGCAAGCAATTATTAATGGCGACATCGACGAGATAATTGAAAAACTTATGATTGAAGAAAATGCCGAACGACTAAAAGAGGCTGAAATTTAGAGAAACCCCAACTCCAGCCCTTCCCCGGATGGGAAGGTAGTAAGAACAATCAATTGAAATTGCACAAAATAACTTGGAAATAAATAAATTATCAAATACAAAATCCTCCCCCTGGGGGAGTTAGAGGGAGCTTAACATGAACAAACAACAACTTTTCGAACAGATACAAAAAAAGCGCAGTTTCCTTTGCGTTGGATTGGATACCGACAGTAAAAAAATACCGGAACACCTTTTGGAAACGCACGATCCTATTTTTTCCTTCAACAAAGAAATTATTGATGCCACTGCTGAGTTTACAGTTGCCTACAAACCTAATTTAGCTTTTTACGAAAGTCTGGGTTCGCAAGGATGGGAGAGCCTCGAAAAAACGGTGATGTATATCCGTTCGCGGCACCCCGAAGTATTTATTATTGCCGATGCAAAACGGGGAGATATTGGAAATACATCGAATTTATATGCCCGTGCTTTTTTCGAACGTCTCGATTTTGATGCCGTTACCGTTGCGCCGTACATGGGCGAAGACTCGGTAAAACCATTTATGACTTACAATGAAAAGTGGGTTATTTTGTTGGCACTTACTTCAAACAAAGGAGCATTCGACTTTCAGTTTCTGGAAGAGAAAAACAGCGGAGACACACTCTTCGAATCGGTACTGAAAATTTCTCAAACGTGGGGGTCGACCGAGAACATGATGTACGTTGTAGGTGCAACAAAAGCAGAAAAGTTAAAAGAGATTCGTGAGATTATTCCCGAACATTTCCTGCTTGTTCCCGGTGTTGGCGCGCAAGGTGGAAGTTTACAGGAAGTTGCAAAAAACGGGATGAACAGCAAATGCGGATTGCTTGTTAACTCGTCGCGAGGAATTATTTACGCATCGAACGATGTTGATTTTGCGGAAAAGGCGCAGGAGGCAGCAAAAACTATTCAATTGGAAATGGAGGAGCTTTTAAAAGAGGCAAATCTAATTTAGGGCTCACCTTGAATTTATGGTGGATTAAATTTTTCATGCATAAATTTTTGCTACCCTAAACAAGAAAAATTTAACATCAGACACACCTCTTAGAGTAG
>JALUZN010000295.1 GCA_027011835.1 Draconibacterium sp.
ATAAGGAAGTGGCCGCCATTCAGCCTAAAATATTAAGTTACAACCAACCCGAGTTATTTGAATATGCAGGTGCTGCCGGTGGTTTTATCGACAAGTTCGGGTATCCGTTTTGTCGGGGACGGATATTAAACGAAGTTGAAGAAGATAAAAAACAATACAACCAATCTACCGGTATTTTTTGGGCGTCGGGGGCTGCAATGTTTATTCGGGCCGAAACTTTTTATAAAAGCGGTGGCTTCGACGGCGATTTTTTTGCGCATATGGAAGAGATTGATCTCTGCTGGCGGATTAAAAGCAGAGGGTTTAAAATTGTTTACGAACCGCAAAGTGTTGTCTTTCATTTGGGGGGCGGAACTCTTTCGTACGACAGTCCACAGAAAGTGTACCTCAATTTCAGAAATAACCTCTGGATGTTGTTTAAAAACCTTCCCAAAAAACAGTTTAAACGAGTGTTTTTTACACGGTTAGTTTTAGATGGCGTAGCAGCTTTAAAGTTTTTAGCCGGCTTAAACTTCACAGGATTTATGGCGGTTGTAAAGGCACACGTTGCATTTTACAAAAACTTTTCGGCACTGCGCAAAAAACGAAAAACAGTTCAGCACGAAATTGTTGTAAAACAACACCGCGAAATGTGCCCGAAAAGTATTATGTGGAAGTTTTTTATTCAGAAAAAAAAGAAATTTTCCGATTTGGATTTTATGATTTAATTCTCCCAATTTGTCAACTCAAAAAAAAAGCAGAACAATGAAAAAGTTGAAATTTACAGAACCAATTTATACCTATCATATCGATTTTGTAGGGCATGTAAACAATATTATTTACATTCAGTGGCTCGAAAACGCCCGTGTAAAATTGTTGCAGGCAATGAATATTTCTATTACCGAATTAGCCGATAAAGAAAAAATATTACCAATAATAACCGAAACGGTAATAAAATATAAAAAGCCTTTTTTCCTCGAAAATACAGTTCATGTCGAAGTCTGGATTTCGGAGATGATGAATGTGTCGGCAATTTTCGAGTTCCGCTTTTTAAACGAAAAAGGCGAATTGTGTTCTATGGGGCAGCAAAAAGTTCTTTTTATCGACAAAGATACGCAGCGACCTTCGCGAAAAATTGCAAAATTTAAAGATAAGTTTCAAAAGTTTCTGGATTGATTGTTTAGCCGAATCTCAAAAAACTCTCTTTTCCGGCTCCGGTTCGTTCTTCTGCAAACCAACCTGGTTTTTTTTAAGAGTTACCAATTAATCGGAGTTTTTCCTTGTTTAACAAAATAGTTATTGGTTTTGCTAAAGTGCTTATTTCCAAACCAATATCCCCGGTTTGCGCTTAGTGGAGAGGGGTGTCCGCTGGTTAATACAAAATGCTTATTTGTATCGATTAGTGCTTTTTTCGATTTTGCAAAACCGCCCCAAAGTAAAAATACGATGCCCTCTTTTTGTTCCGAAATAGTCTTAATAACAGCATCGGTAAAAGTTTCCCACCCCTTTCGTTGGTGCGAACCGGCCTGATGAGCACGAACAGTTAATGTTGCATTAATCAACAGAACTCCCTGTTTAGCCCAGTGCGATAAATCGCCGCTCTGTGGGTACGGTTTGTTAATGTCGGTTTCGAGCTCTTTAAAAATATTAATTAACGATGGGGGGTGCGGAATTCCATCGTGAACTGAAAAACACAATCCGTTTGCCTGCCCCGGTCCGTGATATGGATCCTGACCAATAATAACTACTTTTAATTTAGTAAAAGGACAGTTGTCGAAAGCAGCAAAAATATCTTTCCCCTTTGGGTAACAGGTGTATTGCCGGTACTCGGCTTTTACAAAACTTACCAATTCGTTAAAATAGGGTTTCGAAAACTCGGGTTCGAGTACCTGTTGCCAACCTGATTCTATTTTAATGTTCATTCTTTCTAATCAAATGGGTTATCGAAGTTCTTTCTATTGCTGACGAAAATACAAATTTTCGACGATTACTAAACTATGGCAGATTTATTTGCGGTATAAACAGAAAACAACTGAAAAAAAACATGTTGAAAAGTTGATTCGAGTTAACTTAACTAATTTTTTAACTTTGCCGAACGAAACAAGCATGACAAACGTTTTGATATATTTTAAAATTATGCGAGTTTTCGAAAGGATGATAACGGTGTATTTTGTGCTTTAAGCAAGTAATGTTATAAGAAATTGCAGGGGGAGTTTTAAGTACTACATGCAAACAAGAAGCAATAGTTGCAACGAATCTACCGGAAAACACAGGAATTAACAAGGCTACAAAAAATAGAAAAACTTAAAGATTTAAAGTATTGAACGATTTAACAAAAAGAAGTTTAACAGGTGCGGCTTATGTTGCGATAATGCTTGCAGGAGTAATAATCCATCCTCTTATTTTTGCAGTGGTTTACGGAGTGATTTTGTTTTTTGCACAATCGGAGTTTTATAGGATTTACGAGAAATGGGGCTATTCACCACATCGCATTTTTGGCCTAATTACGGGTGTTGTGCTTTTTGTTCTCTTCTTTTTGGTGGCCAGTCACACTATCCCCTATATTTTCATCCTCTTTTCGGTGCCTTTTCTGTTTTTTATTTTTATTGCCGAGCTGCTCAGAAGTAACAATAATGCCATAAAAAATAGCTCGATTACTGTATTTGGGTTGGTTTATGTAGCGCTTCCGTTTAGTTTATTGAATTTTATTGTTTTTGCCCCAACCCTCACAGGCAGTACATATTATCCCTGGATTTTAGCAGGTATATTTTTTATTATCTGGTCGTACGATTCAATGGCGTATGTTTCGGGCTCGTTACTTGGAAAACATAAAATGGCGCCTAAAATATCGCCAAAGAAATCTTGGGAAGGATTTGTAGGGGGAGCAATATTTGCGGTAATTATTGGAATTGTTTGTGCCGTTCTGTTTCAGGAAATTAGCATGGCTGAATGGATAGTTATTTCGTTAATTATCGTTATTTTTGGAACACTTGGCGATTTATTCGAGTCGAAATTAAAGCGTGAAATCGGATTAAAAGATTCAGGCGATATTCTTCCCGGACACGGAGGACTGCTCGACCGTTTCGACAGCTTACTGTTTTCGGTGCCGGTTATTTTTATTTGGCTTAATTTAATCGATAAATTTTAATTGAATGACAATTCATAAAGAAGGAAAATTAATCATTCCCATTGCATTCTTTTTCATTGCAGTGGTCGATGCTTTTATCTATTTTTTCCTAAAAGATTATGCTATTTTTTACTACTTAATGGCGGCATCGCTAATTTTTGCCGGGCTAATAGTTTTCTTTTTCAGAATACCCGATAGAGAAATCGAGCGCGACGCAAATCTTGTTCTGGCTCCGGCCGATGGAAAAATTGTAGTAATAAAAGAGGTTTTCGAAAAAGAGTATTTTAACGACAACAGGTTGCAGGTTTCAATATTTATGTCGCCGTTAAACATACATCAAAACCGGGCACCAATTGGTGGAGAAGTTACCTATGTTAAACATTTCAGAGGCGTTTACTATCCGGCCTTTGTCGATAAATCGTCGGAACTGAACGAGCGCTGTTCAACAGTTTTTAAATTAAAAAACGGAACCGAAGTTCTTTCCCGGCAAATTGCAGGAACAGTGGCACGACGCATTTGCACCTATATTGTTCTGGGCGATAATGTAGAGCAGGGTAACGAATATGGATTTATCCGGTTTGGTTCGCGGGTCGACCTGTTTCTACCTTTAGGAACAAAAATAAATGTTAAAATGAACGAAAAAACAGTGGGCGGAAAAACAATTATTGCCACCCTGTAATTTCGGTTATGAAATAGATATTTCTATGAAAAGAATTATTAATCAGATACCCAATTTTATCACATCGTTGAACATTGTTTCGGGAGTGTTGGCTATAATTTTTGCCATCGACGGTCATTTAATTTGGGCAGGTATATTTATTAGTGCCGCTGCAATTTTCGATTTTCTCGATGGTTTTATGGCGCGGCTTTTAAATGCATATTCAGAAGTAGGAAAACAGATGGATTCGCTTGGCGATGTGGTGTCGTTTGGAGTTGCTCCGGGAATGATTCTTTTTACTTTATTGGAGTTCTCGCTGTTTGGCGACAACCAGCCGATATACGAAATTGAGGCAAATTGGTATCAGTGGCTTATTCTCTTTTCGGCGTTTTTGGTTCCCGTTTTCGGCGCAATAAGGCTGGCTCGGTTTAATGCGAATCCGGTTGACGAACCCTTTTTCCGGGGGCTTCCCATTCCTGCAAACGGACTGCTGTGGGCTTCGTTGGGATTAATGCTCGAAATGCCCGAGTATCACGATGTTTTGCAGATTATCTATTCAACAAAAAATTTGGTGATACTTGGTATTTTTATGTCGGGAATGATGGTGTTGAATTTGCCAATGTTTACCTTAAAACCAAAATCGCTGGCCTTTAACGAAAACTGGTATCGTTATCTGTTTCTTGCCATTTCGCTGCTGCTTTTGGTTCTGTTTAGTGTTTATGGTATTGCCCTTATTATTTTCCTCTACATTCTTTTAAATCTTCTGTTTTATCTGTTAAAGGTGAAATTTTAGACGCTAATCTCCGGCCTCTGCCCAAGTTTAACAAGGTTCTGAGAAAAATGAGTTAAAGACATTAATTCACTATCTTTGGCAACTTTTAACGACTACATGATTTCATTAGATAAAATAAATTTAAGTTTTGGAGGCTTCGAGCTTTTTAAAGAGATAAGCTTTCTGATTAATCCGAAAGACAGAATAGGGCTAATCGGGAAAAATGGTGCAGGGAAAACAACCCTGTTAAAAATAATTACCAAGCAGGAAAATCCCACATCGGGAGTTGTTGGAATTCCGAAAGACACAACCATTGGCTATCTTCCTCAGCAAATGAAAATAACCGATACTCGGTCGTTAAAAGAGGAGACTGTTCTCGCCTTTAAAGAGTTAATTCAACTCGAAAAAAAAATTGCACAAATAAATACCGAAATTGCCGAGAGTGAAGATTATCATTCCGACAGGTATTTAAATAATTTAAATGTTTTAACTGAGCTTAACGAAAGATACAATTTGCTTGGTGGCGACAATTACGAAGCAGAACTTGAAAAAACCCTGCTGGGTTTGGGATTTGAACGGACTGATTTTAACCGGCCAACTTCCGAGTTTAGCGGAGGATGGAGAATGCGGGTAGAACTGGCAAAAATTATTCTGCAAAAACCCGATGTGTTTTTACTCGACGAACCAACCAACCACCTCGACATTGAGTCGATTCAGTGGCTCGAAGATTTTCTGAAAGATTACAAAGGTGCTGTTGTTCTGGTCTCGCACGACAAAGCCTTTTTAAATGCTGTTTGTAATCGTACCATCGAAATTTCTCTGGGCAAAATTATCGACCAGAAAATGAACTACTCGAAATTTGTAACCTGGAAACAAGAACAAAAAGAGATTCATTTGGCTGCATACCGCAATCAACAAAAAATGATAGAAGATACCGAGAAATTTATTGAACGTTTTCGGTACAAAGCAACAAAAGCCGTTCAGGTACAATCGAGAATAAAGCAACTCGAAAAGCTCGACCGCATTGAAATTGAGGAGGAGGACAACGCTGCATTGAAACTCAAATTTGCTCCGGCTCCGCGCTCGGGGAAGGTAGTTGTTTTGGCAAAGGAAATTACAAAATCGTACGGCAACAATCTGGTACTAAAAGATATTAATCTCACCATTGAGAATGGCGAAAAAGTAGCTTTTATAGGCAGAAACGGCGAGGGGAAAACCACTCTCTCGCGAATTATTATGAACGAGTTGGAACACGAGGGGGAGCTTACTCTCGGGCACAATGTAAAAATTGGCTACTTTGCACAAAATCAGGCGCAGTTACTAAACGAAAATTTAACCGTTTTCGAAACCATCGACGAGATTGCTGTTGGCGAAATAAGGACAAAAATCAGAGATATTCTGGCTGCCTTTCTTTTTCGTGGAGAAGATATTGATAAAAAAGTTAAGGTGTTAAGCGGTGGCGAAAAATCGAGACTGGCAATGATTCGGTTGATGCTCGAACCTGTAAATTTTCTAATTCTCGACGAGCCAACCAACCATCTCGATATGCGTTCGAAAGAGATACTTAAAAATGCATTAAAAAATTTCGACGGAACCGTTGTTGTCGTTTCGCACGACCGTGATTTCTTAGACGGACTGGTAAGTTGTGTGTATGAATTCAGAAATAAAAAAGCAAAACAACATTTGGGAGGCATCTTTGAGTTTTTAGAACGAAAAAAAATAGAATCGCTAAAAGAGCTCGAAACAAAAAAAGCAAACAATTCCAGTCGCCTGAAAAAACAAGCCAATTTTGTTCAGGCAAATGAATTAACATTCGAACAACGAAAAGAGATTAACCGAAATATTTCGAAATTTGAGAAGCGGGTAATTAATACCGAAGAGGAGATTGCACAACTCGAAAACGAAATAGTAAAAATGGACGAGATTTTATCGTCGACAGAAAAAATTGAAGATACTTCGGTTTTTCATAAATACGACCAACTAAAACTCGAGCTCGACAAAACAATGGAAAAATGGGAGGAGCTTCACGAAAAGCTGGAATACTGGACAACAAAAAAAACCTGGTAATGAACAAAGAGGACTTTATTTTTGGAACGCGCGCCATAATTGAGGCAATTAAAAACGGAAAAACCGTTGAAAAGGTACTGATTAAAAAAGGGTTAAACAACGAACTTATTAAAGAACTCAACTTCTTAATAAGAGAGAATAATATTGCTACACAACTGGTACCGGTTGAGAAAATTAACCGTATTACGCGAAAAAACCATCAAGGGGTTATTGCATTTATTTCGCCCATAGTTTTCGATAACATTGAAAATGTTTTACCCGGCATTTACGAATCGGGAGAGCAACCACTTCTTTTGGTTCTCGACCAAATTACCGATGTTCGAAACTTTGGCGCCATTGTTCGTTCGGCAGAATGTGCCGGTGTGCAGGCAATTGTAATTCCCGAAAAGGGAATGGCAAGAATTGGTGCCGATGCCGTTAAAACTTCTGCCGGGGCACTTCACCACCTGCCCATCTGCAGAGTAAACAACTTATTCAAAACCGTTCAGTTTTTATCCGACTCGGGCATCCACATTGTTGCTGCTACCGAAAAAGGCGAAAAACTTTATACCGATGCCAACTTTAACCGTCCGGTTGCCATTGTAATGGGCTCGGAAGATGATGGAATTTCGAAACAGATATTAGACATTGCCAACGAACAGTTAAAAATTCCAATTCGCGGAAAAATTGAATCGTTGAATGTTTCGGTTTCGGCGGCACTAATGATTTATGAAGCCGTGCGGCAGCGTGGTTAATGAATTACCTGAATTGTTCTTTTAAACGACTCTTCCAGCGAAATAAAAGTTTCGGTACTTGCAACTCCTTTTATTTTCTGAATCCGGCCACTCAAAATTGTTCTTAGGTGTTCATTGTCGTGTGCATACACTTTAATAAAAATTGCATACTGCCCGGTTGTATAGTGACATTCCACAATTTCGGGAATGCTCTCTAATTCTTTAACAACCTCGGGGAACAAACCTCCTTTTTCAAGAAAGATACCGATATATGTACAAGTTCTGAAATCAACTTTTTTCGGGTCGATATGGTAGCCTGAACCTACAATTACTTCCAAATCAATCATTCTGTTAACCCGCTGATGTACAGCGGCTCTCGAGACACCAACTTCGTCGGCAACATCTTTAAATGGAATGCGGGCATTTCGGGTAATTATATTCAGAATTTTTAAGTCTGTTTCGTCCAATTTATTTCGTAATGTCATAATTTACAAATTTCCACTAAAAATAGAAAAAATGAACATAATAACAATAAACCTTTTGTTG
>JALUZN010000296.1 GCA_027011835.1 Draconibacterium sp.
GCAGATGGTTAAACCGGAAATGAGCAGTGAGACAAAAGATAAGCTAATCGCGTTTTTTAACGACGATATTCTAAAACTTCAGGAGATAATTCAACAAGATCTATCGAGATGGTTAATGTAGTTTGCACCCGAACGGGTTAATGTTTAACGGTTGCTTTTCCAACTTTTTTCCTCAATTTAAAATAGGCCCACTCGGCTTTTAAATTTAACCTGAAATTGCCGTTCTGTTCTGCCGGATAACGTTGAAAATGCGTTTTGCATTGGTCGTATTTTAGGCCGGCAGTACCAAAAGTCAGGTCGCAAATGTTTTCCGATTTTAATTTTTGCAGCAGGTTTAATGAAACTCCGTCGTCGGTAAATGGAAATGCAAAAGTTTTAATTTCGGGGGCAAAATTTTTAACCACCCATTTCATACTGTTTGCTATTTCGTTAAACTGTTTTTCCTCCGATATTTTCCAAAATTCAGGATGGTTCTCGCTGTGTGCACCAATTGTAAACCCTTGCTGTTTTAATGCCGAAATCTGGGTTGTGGTTAAATACGGGCTTTCGGTTTTTAAAAATTCCGAAAAATCAATTCCGAGAAGCGTTGCCAATTCATCTAAAACAGCACTTTTCGAAAACTCAGTTTGCAAAATATTTTTTTTTGTTAATGCGTGTTTTTCTAAAAATTGAAGTGTTTTTTCGTTTGGGGTTTCAATTATCCCGTTTAAAATAAGACTGGCTTTGTAACGGTGAAAAAGTTTCTGATTATTGGCAAATCCTGAGTTCACAAAAAAAGTTGCCGGAACTCCTTTTCTGATTAAAACCGGAGCAATTATTTCGGCACACTCTTTTAATCCATCGTCGAAACTCAAATGAAAAACCTTCTCTTTTGGGTTGGGGTTCTTTACCAAATAGTCGAGCGAAACGGGTTTAAACCAAGTTAAAAAATAGTCCAGTTCCTTTTCGAACTCAGCAGAACTGCGGTACGGATAATTTAAAATGTGAGGTAATTTTTTGTTGCTCACCGTATGATAAAAAGGGAGAAAAACAGGAGCCGGAGTTTCAAAAAGCATCTTTTCAGGCATCAACCGGCCAATCTGTTTACTAATAAAACGTGGAATTTTTCTCATCGTTACTTCCTTTTTAACCACTTAAAAAACAAAGGTAACCGATTAAATTTAAGCTGAAAATAGGTTTCTGCAGTTGCACCAAACCCACTGTAAAACCGCTGAAGCCCGAGAATCATTGAACCTTCGAAATCGATTATAACGTTTTGCCCGGAATGGGTTTTTATAAAATTATCAACCAAAAAATACATTCCCCCCAATTTTTTCCCCTCCTCATTCGAAACGGCATTCAGGTAAATTGCCCGCTCTTTCCACCGGCAAAAATAGGCAGCAGCACAAAGTTTATTTCCCCGGGTATAAACTCCGTGTATCTCGCCAAAACCTTTATACTGCCCATAAGCAATCACATTTTTCAAACTCTTTATTGCACTTTTATTTAACCCGGCAGTTAAATTTTCAGATTTAAAATCGAGATACTCTTCGAGCCCGATTCCACGAATTAACGTTAAACTATTTTTATTGGCCTTTTTTATATTTCGTTTTGTATTTGTGGAAAATGCCTTTGAAAGTTCAGTGTAATTCCGGGTTAAATCGAGGAGGTAATTTTTGCGAGGAATAAAATCAATCTCATTATCGTACGTAACAGTTGCATTGCCCGAATTAATTTGAAAATCGGCAAAACGAAAATAGTGAAAGAGGAGGTCGAAGAATTGCTTTTTTACTGCGTCGGGAGGATTCGGGAAAATCCCCAACTGCTGCGAATAGAGCGGTTGATAGAGATATTTAATGCCAAGTTTTATTTTATATGGCAGAGGCATAACAAACTCGTAATCGCCAAGAATTAGCGCATCCCAAATTTCAGCAGTCCTATCGAGATGCCAGTCGTAGCCATAAATGCGACAATTTTCGGCACGGTCAATACATCGGTTCCACTTCTCCGAATCTATTTCGGTGTGTTTAAAATATTTTATTTTCAGATTATTCTTCATTTGCCCATTTAAAACCCAGCCTGTTAATCTTTTCGAAAACCTGCCGGTAGTTTTTCCAAAGTCCCGTATCGGTAACGGTTTCGTTGTGCCAGATGCTTACAAATGTACCTCCAACTTTTTTTACTTCAATCATTATCTCCTCAATTTGTTGAATT
>JALUZN010000297.1 GCA_027011835.1 Draconibacterium sp.
TCAAATTATTGTTTAACCTCTCCCAAATATTTAACGGATATAGTACATTAGAAAATCAGCAGACTCTAATTACAATTCGTCCATTTCGTATTGTAAAATTACGCATCTTAACATCTGTTTTGCCAACCCCGACTCTGCTGGAAATTTCGTTATTGACGATTTTACTGAAATTATTGAACGAGCAAAGAGTATAAATCCCAATATTGTAATTTGCATCTCTATTGGTGGTGGCGGACTATCTGAATTGCAAAAAGAGATTTGGTCGAATCTAATCGACAATCCTGCAAACCGGCCAAAAGTAATTTCAAAATTACTATCGTTTGTAAATAAAAATAACCTTGATGGAGTTGATGTTGACCTGGAGTGGTCGGCAGTAACTTCGGGATATACAAACTTTGTTATTTCGCTTAGCGACTCGTTGCACGCTGCCAATAAAATAATGACAAGTGCATTGCCAGGAACATATCGTTACTCGCAGGTTACACAAGAAGTTCTTTGGGCTAACAATTTTATTAATATTATGGCATACGACGAAACCGGCCCATGGGATCCGAAAAACCCCGGGCAACATAGTTCGTATAATTTTGCTCTTCGCTCGTTACAGTTTTGGAAAGATCAGGGAGTTGAAAGCGATAAGCTTACTCTTGGCGTACCGTTTTACGGATACAATTTTTCCGGGAACACAGTTACCGAATTTAAATATTCGAATGTTGTTGATATCGATATAAAATATGCCGACCTCGACAAAATGAATAATGCTTATTACAACGGGCGACCAACAATCAGAAAAAAGGTGGAACTGGCTGCAGAAGAGGCATCAGGAATTATGATCTGGGAACTTTCGCAAGACAGATTTGATGAATACTCGTTGCTAAAGACAATTCACGATAAGTTTACCTCGCTGGGAGATACAACAACCGGGCTTTGTGGAAATTTGACCTCAATTAATACGAATAAAGTTTCTTTTTGGAACATCTACCCCAATCCGGCATCTTCTGTGGTTTATATCGAAAACGCAATTAGTCGTCCCGTTCAAATCGAGATTTTTAACTCTTTTGGGCAAAAAATGCAAACTACTCAAAACAGTTTTAATGATAAAACTGAGATTAATATTACAGATTTTAAAAGTGGTATTTATATTATCCGAATTACTGACAACCATTGCGTTATGACAAAAAAACTAATTGTACAAAAGTAATCGCAACCTGCATTATTCGCAGTTTATTCAGTTAGAATCATCCAAACTCGGGGCCACAAATAAGGTATTGAAAATCAATATTCTCCGTCGAACTGTTACCATTTAAATACATCCTTGTAAAATAGCGTCGTTTTTCGAAACCAACAGAAATAAGCCACTCAATAAATTCTGCTTTTTCATCGGGAACAACAACAACAACAACCGGCTTTCCGACTAAATTCGTTAACACTTTTAACGTCAACAACCGGGTGCTGTTTTCAGTGATTGCCGAAAGTGGCCCTATTTGATAAAACCGATTACCCTCGCGTCCTAAAACAAAACCCGACAGTGTACTATTTTCTCTTATCAACCAGCTATTCTCAGAGTTATTTGCAACAAGCTTTCGAATCAATTCTTCACGACCGGCACCAAACACAGCCCTGTCGAAAGCAACTATCTCGTCTATATTCCCATTGGTAATTTGCTCAAAATCAGCATCCAAATCGATATCAACTTCGAAAGTAAAAGAGCTGCACACCATTCTCGAAATTTTGTACTCGGCAACGAAACCCATTTTTTTATACACAAACTCACCGGCCGGTGTTGCATCGAGCTTTATTGTTTTGCAAGACCTCAACTTTTCAAACAAAGTGTTCAGCAAGAGTTTACTAATTCCCCTGCCCCGAAACTGTTTGTTAACCAATACCATTCCAATCCAGGCTACCTGGTTCATATAATTTATTGCTGTTGCTGTTGCAACAATTTCCCCCGCAATAGTGGCAGCCAAGCAAACATTGTTTTTATTTGAAAGAAGAATCGTCCAATCTTTTTGCGTTTGATTCCACTTCTCGGAATAAACCAATTGCATCGCATCAGGAATATCGCCGGACTGCAATTCTCGTATTTCAATTATATCCTTGCTCATCTATTCCATTAAATAAAAACAAATTAACCTCTTTCTAAGATTATATTTTTATATATTTCAACAGATTGCTTTAACTTATCGATAAATAT
>JALUZN010000298.1 GCA_027011835.1 Draconibacterium sp.
GTATATAATTAAATTAAAATACTGTAACTCAAACAGATAAACATACAAGTCGAAATTGTAATTCTTGACCCATGGAACTCGCATGCACAATTTATACATAAACTTTTGTGTTGTGTCGACCATGCTCGTTTCATTCGTATATAAAATTAGAATCAAGATACTAGAATCAAGACACAAGACAAGAAAATTAGTGCTTCGGCTTAATCATGCTCCTGTGAATGAAATCTTTTATCATGTATGTTTTATCTCATTTTATTGATTTCAATGTACTTATCTATTCCATCAACTAAATTAATCCTGTTTTTTGGCTTCCTCCCAAATTATATTCATTTCGTCGAGCGACATATCGTGCAGGTTTTTCCCTTTTTGAAGTGTTTCTGTTTCGAGGTAATTAAACCGTTTTGTAAACTTCATATTTGTACGTTCGAGTGCTGCTTCGGGGTCGACTCCATACAACCGGGCTGCATTTACCATTGCAAAAAAGAGATCGCCAAATTCGGCTTCAATTTTATCGTTGTCCATTTTATCAATCTCTTCGCCTAACTCGTTTACCTCCTCTTTCACTTTATCCCAAACCTGTTCGCGGTACTCCCAGTCGAACCCTACCCCACTTACTTTCTCCTGAATACGGGTTGCTTTAACCAGTGCCGGCATAGCAACCGGAACCCCCTCGAGCACTCGCCGGTTGCCACCTTTCTCTTTTAGTTTTAGCGCTTCCCAATTCTCTTCAACTTTTTTTGCAGAGCCTTTAACATCAACGTCGCCAAAAATGTGTGGATGTCGATAAACAAGTTTTTTATTAATCCCGTTTAAAACATCGGCAATGTCGAACTCTCCTTTTTCAGAACCTATTTTTGCATAAAAAACAACATGCAACATTAAATCGCCCAACTCTTTTTTAATCTCATCAAAATCGTTTTTCAGAATGGCATCGCCCAACTCGTAGGTCTCTTCAATGGTTAATTTTCGTAGCGTTTCAATGGTTTGCTTTTTATCCCAAGGACATTTCTCGCGGAGTTCGTCCATAATCTCCAACAACTCTTTAAAGGCATCTAATTTTTTTTGCATCGGTTTTTTATTTTCACATTTCCAACTGCTAAATTAACTATTCGTCGATACTAATGCTTATTTATGAAATTAAAGTTTTCCACAAAAATATGTTGCCTGAAAATTCGAATTATTTTGTAATTTTGAACCGCTTTCAAAAAACTTTAAATTATTGATTTGGACAGACAAATTTTATTAAACGGGATTGACCCACTTGAGTTTTTCGGAGTAAATAACTCGAAAATAAATCTTATAAAAAAACGCTTTCCGAAAATTAAAATTACGGCTCGTGGAAATTCACTTTTTATTCAGGGAGAAGAGAGTGAACTCGATATTTTTGAGAAGAAATTTACCCGCATTCTCGACCATTATTCGCAGTTTAACGTATTAACCGAAGAAATTATTCACGAAATTCTGGATGCAGGAATTTCGAAAATGGAAGCAAACAGTTCTGCTGAAAAAGATATTATTGTTTTTGGCAACAATGGAAAACCGGTACGTGCCCGCACTCCGAACCAACGAAAATTGTACGAAGCAAGTTTTAAAAACGACCTGCTTTTTGCCATTGGCCCGGCCGGAACGGGAAAAACTTATACTGCTATTGCTTTGGCTGTAAGAGCACTAAAAAACCGGGAAATAAAACGAATTATTTTAAGTCGCCCGGCAGTTGAGGCAGGCGAAAATCTGGGGTTTCTTCCGGGCGACCTAAAAGATAAAATAGACCCCTATTTACAACCGCTTTACGATGCTTTGCAAGATATGATTCCGGCAAAAAAACTGGAAGAGTTTATGAAAGACGGAACCATACAAATTGCTCCGCTGGCATTTATGCGAGGCCGTACATTAAGCAATGCTTTTGTTATTCTCGACGAAGCTCAAAACACAACTGTTAATCAGTTAAAAATGTTTTTAACACGAATGGGGCTGAATGCAAAATTTATTGTTACCGGCGACATTACACAAATTGATTTGCCGCGTAAAACAAATTCAGGATTAATTCACGCACTCGATATATTGGAAAAAATAAAATCGATTTCAGTAATAGAATTCGACAAAAAAGATATTGTTCGGCACCGTTTGGTTCGCGACATTGTAAATGCTTACGAAAAAGGTTCTGAAAATGGAATTCAATTGTAAAT
>JALUZN010000299.1 GCA_027011835.1 Draconibacterium sp.
ATACAACAACGAAAAAAGAGGCTGAATACAGAATTCAACCTCTTTTTTTCTTTTCCTCTTAAATTATCGTCTCATTCTCGAAGGAGCCCTTGTTGCCGGTCGCGAAGCCGGTCTGCTGTTGCGGTAATTATTGTAATTTGTATTTCCTCTACTTCGTCGCTGGTAATCGCGCTGCAATTGGTTACTTGGCCGTGTACTTGGAGCCGGCCTTGTTGATGGGCGTTGTGTAGGTTGTGCCGGCCTTGTACTGGGTCGGGTACTGGGTGTATTTCCCGGCCGGGTACTTGGCCTAGTCGACGGACGAGTAGTGGCAGGACGTTTATTTTTTTGTGTCCAGTTACCATTCTTATCTCGCGAATAAATATTCCCCTTTTTATCGGTGTAAATATTGTTTGGCTTGTTCGAAGGACGAGGTGTTCTCCCATTAACCGGCCTTGTCGAAGGTCGGTTTCTCCCGCTTGAAGGAGGATTGATTCCCGGTCTCGATTTATAGAGATTTCTTGAATTTTGCATTCCTCTCCGGTATCCGGCTCTGTATCCATTATGATAACCATGGTGGTACCCGTAGTGGTAGCCGTGTCTGTACCCATGTCTATAACCTGCCGGCCCCCAATACGAATGATAACGACTATGCATTGAGATTGAAAACCATCCATAACTAACACCTACAGAAAAGCCCCAACCTGTGTACGGATTATAATGAACTCCAAATCCATATGTTACCGGGCGTGGATAATAATGGGTTCCATACCAGGGGCGGTAATAATAACCTGTTCCATAAACTACTACGCCACCATAAACATACGAATGACAATATCCCGGTGTATATCCAACATAAACAACATCGGGAGTAGAGTCGTAAACATAAACATATTTAATGTTGTAAACCGGGGCACTTGGTGGTATTTTTTCTACCTCTTCGGGTCGCGAGTCTGCAACTTCCCAAGGTCCGTCGGGCTTCGACGATTTGAACCAAACACCCTCATCGACACAATAGTAAGTTTTATTTACTAAAATTACCGAACTTTCAGTATTTACAGCATATTGAACATCGGTTCCATCAATTTTTTCAAATTTTGGTTTTCCATCGTATTCTACTTTGGTTGTGGCTGTTTTCCGGTCGACTACAGCAGTTTGCGGCATTTGCTGTTCGTAAACAGCTTCCTGTGCTTCGGGTGTTCCCGGTACACTCACTTTAACCGAGGCAATTGTCGCATCAGATGGGATATTTGCAAAATCTTTAGGAAGCGAGTCGGGCTGAATAAATTTCCAATCACCATCTGTCATCGATTTAGAACTGTACCAGCGACCGTTTATCAATACAAAATGGTGTTGAGAGTTTATATCCAAAAGAATATCGTTTTCCGAATTCTTAACAAATAGAAGCGATGTCTCTTTTATTGGTTCATATTGCAATTTCCCTGTCGAAGTAATAAGTTCCGATGGTTTTGTTGTTACAATGATATCAGGAATTTCGTTGCTGTCTCCTTCTGTTTTCGGAGCTTCCTGCTTATCAATCATTTTCTCTGCTATTTTTTTAACCTCTTTGGGTACCGATTTGGTAACTTTCCAATCTTCAGAGGTTATTTTGTCCGATTTGTACCAATAGTCTCCTCCATGTATATAAAAACTCTTTTTATCTTTTAAAATAAGAAATGGAGTATTAATTACGCTTTCAATCTTCGAACCTTCAACTTTATTATAAATTGGGTCGCCATCGATAACAACCAAAACTGTTGGCGAAGTTCTAAAGAATATCTCGGGTGGATCGTTATCTAATTTTTCTCCCAGTTTTTTTTCGGTTTCAACTGATTCGATACTCGAAAGAATTCGGTCGATTGACATTTTCAGGTTAATCGATTCGAGGTCGGCAATAATTACCGACTTAAGCTTTTCAAGTTTTGTTTCATCTTTAATATCGGGAAACTTCACTTTTGGAATTTCTATTTTTTCCAATATGGCAATTCGTGTTTCCAGATTGGTTGAAAGACGGGCAGTAAACCAGAGTGCCCCAAAAATAATGGATCACCTTGAAAAGTAGGTGGATTAAAAAATAATTTCATCTTTGCGGTTTAATTATTTTATATGATTATCCGTATTTATACCCAAACTCGTTTTTATAACTCACGCATGCCACTAAAAGCCGGTTGAACAATGCTTCTCCGTGATATCTTCGAT
>JALUZN010000300.1 GCA_027011835.1 Draconibacterium sp.
GCCCAAGGCTGCGTTCGCTTCACTCGGAAAAGCTACGCAATAACGACTAAAAATCCTGAACTCCCTCCAATACATTGGAGCTCCTCAAACAGCAGGATTTTTTTAACGTCGTTATCGCTTGTTTTCCGGCTCATCGACCGAGGCCGATGCTGCCAAACCACATTTTTGTATACACCTCTGATTAAACCAAAGAACATGACTCCAGCAAGGAGAAAGCCAATTCATTAAATTTTTAATTACCTCATCATCCCGTAAGTTGAAGTAATCCCCGTTTTCCTAAAAAACAAAATTAACTCCGGCGAAAACAGTTGCTTTTGGCATAGTATAATACCTATTTACCTGATAGTTTGCGCCGGTGAGGTTCTCTCCACTTACAAATAGTTTTAAATTACGCATTATATTGTATGTTACTTTTGCATTTAACAGCGTATAACTTTCTAAATTCACAACCGGAGATGGGTCATTATCGAGGTTCGAGACCTGCTGAATATTTGCCATCAACATTAATTTTTTCAATCGGTATTTTGCGTTAAAAAAGAGGTGATGCTCGGGTGTTGCAAAAACCGGGTTTTTCATATTTATATAACTGTATGTTGCATTTAAGCTGAGATTTTTTACCGGCGCAGCATTAATAGCAACTTCCACACCTTTATTATTTATCTCTCCGCTATTTTGCAATCCCTTCATGGGCACGTTAATAATTAAATTATCGCCATTTACTGCATAAACAGTTACTTCGCCACTCAATCTATTATTAAAGAATGTTTTCGAAACACCCGTCTCGTAACTTATCACGGTTTCGGGTAAAAGGCCGGGGTTGTGATTCCACATAAACAGTTCGCGAATTGTCGGGCTTCTGAATCCTTTCGAAACAGAACCTTTCCAGGTAGTAAGTTTCCCAACTTTAAATGCAAATCCTGCCGAAGGAATCCACTGTCCACCATAAACACTGTGATTCTGGTAACGCAGTCCGGCATTAAGTGTTAACTTTTCGGCAACTGTCTGCTGCATAAAAGCGTATGTTCCAAACTCCGAAATAGTAGTATCGGTAAATACAATTCCTTTTCCCTTCATTGCTTTTGTATTCTCGGCAAATCCCCCGTAGGTAGTTAAATCAACTCCCACAGTAATACTATTTCCTTCGAACAGGTGGAGCGATTCGTACAAATTGGCACCGTAGTTATTATCGGTTGAGTAAAATCCGTCGGTAATATTATGCTCCCCGAAATTGTAAAACAGTTTAATTGCACCCGAAGCTTTTTCGAATTCGTTTTGCAATGAAACTGCGCCATAACCGCGTAAAATATCAATACGTTCGCCGGGCTTTGCATTTGTAGTATCGGGGCCGGGGTCCGATGCATTGTATTTCGCCAGGCTAAAATCGGTTGCCACATAAAAATGGTCGTTCAAATTGTAACCCAATTTTGCATAGCCATTATCTATTTTGAAATCGGAGTTGTTTCGATGTCCGTCGGTTTGGTCGTGATTTCCCGAAACAAATGCACTAAATTTTTGCTTTTTAAAACCAACGGCCCCCATATATTTTTGTGTGTTAAATGAGCCATACGAAAGCCGGGCATTCCCATGAACTCCCTCTTCGTTCTGTTTTTTTGTGATGATATTAATTACACCGCCCATAGCATTCGAACCGTAAAGCACTGAGGCCGGTCCGCGAATTACCTCCACACGTTCAACATCGGAAGCCACATACGAATCGGGAAGCGGATGCCCCATAATTCCCATAAATTGCGGATGCCCGTCGATAAGCATTAAAACACCGGTGGTTGGATTACCTCCAATTCCCCGAATTGATATTTGCCCGGCCGACCCTTTTGCCACGCCGAACCCGGTAACTCCCCGTTCGGTTACAAAAAGACCTGGCACACGGCCATTTAAAATGGGCAAAATTGCCGACTCGTCCGACTCCTCGATTTGCGAACGATTAACAACCGAAACCGCCATTGGAACATTATTACGGTTTACTTTTACCGGCGTTCCGGTTACAACTACCTCATCTATTTTTATGGTATCAGTTGTTAAGCTGAATTGTGCAGCCAGCACATTCGAAAATAAAATGAGTAATAAAAACAGAGGGGTTTTAAGTTTAATAATTTGATTCATAGGTCAATTCGTGTTACTATTAAATTTATTCGTGTTACTTGTTGGGCAAAAAAAAACTATTCTGCTCTGCCCATTATTAATTTTCCATGTTTAATTCCTTTAATTCCTATCAACTTATCCGATGCTTCTGTAAGTTTTACCGAAGGCCCTTTTACTGCAATTATTTGCATCAGATTAATTTCGTTTAAAAAAAAGCTCTGAGTAGATAAAATTACATCGCTGAACTCCAACTGTATCTCTGCAGATTTTTTCAAAATCTCTTTTTTAGTATTATTAAAAACCAAAACAATAGCACCTGCAACAATATTGTTGCATTTCCATTTCTCTTCGGCCATATTCTTTTCTATTAAAAAACGTATGGCCTGCGAGCGATTTGTAAAAGCATTTTCTGCAACGTACTTATCGAGTTCTTTTAAAAGCTCTTCGTCGAGCGAAACGCCAAATCGTGAAACAGACATAGTGTTACCTTTCTTTTATTTCGTGGCACAAAAATACAAAAGCCATGTAAACGGCAAAATGAATGATGAATAAATTGCAAAAAATTAGCACTGGTTTAAAAAGAAGAAAAATAACTTCCCCAATTCCGTTATCCATCGGAATCTGGAAAACCTATCTTAATTGAACTTATTTAGCTTTGTGCCAAATTAACTTCTTCCCAAATCCCAGACGGTTATCAGTCATTTTAATTATTTCGGGCTTTAATACCCAAAGCGAGGTTTTCATTAATACGGCAAAAGGGAACTTTTTCAGATATGCTTTTTTAGCTTTTGCAGCAAGTAACTTTACAGGTTTTTGCATGGTTCCTGCAAACTGAATTCCCTGAATTTTACCGACGGTGTTAGTCTCCAATACCACACTGCCGGCCACATTCGAATTGGCCAAAACGTCTTGAACATGTTTAGTCTCTTCGTCGGAAGTAAACACAAAACAGTTTTCGTCTTCGAGATAAGTATAAAAACAGTTGGCACACCACGGACTATTCTCAACCGAAGTTGCCAGGGTTAAAACGTGGTGTTCGTTAATAAAATCGACAATACGCTTTTCAGGATTTTGCATAACTAAAAAATTAAGTGGCAAAAGTAATCTGATTTTATGGAATACAAAAACGGTGATTTAGAGATTGCAAACAACCTTACTGTTTTACTATTTGCTGTTCGAAATGGCTGCTTTTAGTACTAACCCGAATAATATACACTCCTCCGGGAAGGGTTGACAAGTCGATATTCCGGTTGTTGCCCACCGTTTTTTTCAGAAGTAAGCCATCTACCGAAACAATTTCGGTTGCAATAATCTCGCTATTTTTTGCCGTTCTAATTGAAACAGAATTGGTAAAAGGATTTGGGTACACCACCATTTTTTTTGAGTTGAACTGCGTTTCAGATTTCACAATTTTATCGGTTTTGGAAACGAGCCAAAATTCGGGGTCTATTTTAAGGTCGGCAACTTTAAAGTTTGGATGAATGGTAAACTCCTGATTATTTTTGGTGTTTGTTAATATAAAATCTGCCGAATCGGTTTTTGCCAAATTATAAACCCGAACAGGAACAGGCATTTCGAAAAAATCGACCGACTGATGCGACTGGCTTTGCGATAGAATTACCTTCGTTGAATTGGCTTCGGCAGCGATGAAAGTTGCCGAATAAACCGGATAACCTTCGCCGTAAAACCAATCGTTAAAAAACTCGGTTAAAGTTGTATCGCCGGCAATTTCCATATGTTTTACAAACTGGCTGGTGCGCGCAAAACCATTTGCAATAAGGGGGTCGTTATAGTAACTTTTTAATCCGCTAAAAAAATTCTCGTCGCCCAGAACAAACCGTAACATGTGTAAAATATAGGCTCCTTTCGAGTACGAAAGCCGACCACTAAAAATATCGCCTATTTTTGTTGTATCTTTTACATAAACCGATCCTCCGGGTTCCTTTAAAATATTTTCCACATTTACACGCTTCCAAACGGGCCACCAAACACCATCGAGCAAATGCTCGTACGAAAGCCCGGTAAGGTAAGTGGCAAACCCTTCATTAAGCCAAATGTCGTGCCAGCTGCCAAGTGTAATGTAATCGCCAAACCACTGGTGAGCCAATTCGTGAGCAATTAAATCGAAATTAAAACCGCCCATAAAACTCATGGTCTGATGTTCCATTCCACCGCCCCACCCAAATTGAGCATGTCCGTATTTTTCGGTTGCAAACGGATATTCGCCAATTAATTTGTTATACAACGCAATTACATCGGCAGTAACAGGAGTTTTTTGTTGCGCGTCTTCTAAATCTTCAGGATAAACATAATTTAGAATTTCTATTTTCCGCCCGTCACCGAGTTCCAGATAATTGGAATATCGCGAGTAATTTGTTACCGAAACTGCAATTAAATAGGTGGCAATTGGGAACCGGTGCTTCCAATGCATCATTCGTTTTCCGTTGCTAATGTTTTCCGAAATCAGAATGCCGTTAGCTGCCGTAATAAACTTCTCGGGAGAAGTAACAATAATGTCGATTGAATCGATTTTATCGATAAGCGACTGTTTACACGGCCACCACTCCATTGCTCCGTACGGCTCCGAAAGAGTCCAGATATTTGGCACTTCGTTATGCACTGTTTTAGTAAATGCACCCGATTTTGTATCGGGAGGAACACCGTGATAATACACTGAAACCGAATCGAGTTGCTCATTGCTTACTGCCTCGGACAATGTTACCGTTAACTTATTTTGAATATGAGAGAAAGCAACTTTTTTACTGTTTTGAACTACAGAATCGACAGTTAATGCCTGGTGAAGATCGAATTCTACTTTATCCAGATTTTGAATTTTACTTATAAAAAGTGTGGTAATTTTCCCTTTCACAAAAAGTGTGTCGGGATCTATCTCCCACTCCATCCGCTGATAAACAAAATCAGTTTCGTTGTAATTCACACTTTCAACAAAAGCCAGCTTGCTTTTTACACTTTTCTGTTCCTGAAATGCCATTTTATCGATAAGTTGCACATTAGGTTTTTGTGCAAAACCTGCTATTACAACCCAAAACAACGCCATTGTCAGTAGAAACTTTTTCATTCTCTCAAAAAAAAAATCAGTTGCATAAAAAACGGGTTTCAATAGAAACCCGTTTTTTAAATTTATATTGAAATTGTGTAAACTATTATTTATCTAGCTCTTTCCAAACCAAAGCACTTGCTCCAACAATTGCAGCATCGCCGGCTTTTAATTTCGATGGAAGAATTGGAATTTTATTCTTAAAAATAGGAAGAAGATGTTTTTCCATTCCCTCTTTTGTAGGCTTAAAAATCAAATCGCCTGCAGCAGTTGGTCCACCGAAAAGGAAAATTGCTTCGGGACTCAAATGGTGAACAGTGTCGGCCAACCCCTGACCTAACCAGGCACCTGTTTTTTCGAACACTTCAAGCGCTACTTTGTCGCCTTGAACAGCAGCGTCGTAAATCATTTTTGAATCTAACTCTTTGTACGATTTATCGGCCAACAAACTATCGTTAGCATTGTAATGAGCCAACAATTCGAAAGCAGTTCTTTTCATTCCGGGTGCCGAGCAATATGCTTCTAAATGGCCCAATGCCGAACAGCCACACGGGCGTCCACCGGCAACCAATGTAGTGTGTCCAATTTCTCCGGCAAAACCATCGCTTCCGTAAACCAGTTCTCCGTTCACAACAACACCACTTCCCACACCGGTTCCTAAAGTCATCATTACAAAATTCTGCATTCCTTTGGCTCCACCATATATCATTTCACCAATTGCGGCAGCATTTGCATCGTTTGTTAATGTCAGCGCTTGCATATCGGGGAAATGACTCCGAAGAAGTTTCACCAGGTGAACCACTCCGTTAAAAGATAAATTTGGAGCATATTCAATGGTTCCGTTATAATAGTTCCCATTGGGTGCACCAATTCCAATTCCAAGAACCTGAATATCGTCATTTAAAAGTTTAACCGAATTAATAAGCCCGTTAATGGCTTCTGACAAATCTGAAATATACTGGTTAATGTCTCCGTGTGATGGTGTTGGAATATTATTGTTAACCATAACATTCCCTTCCGGGTCTACGACTCCGATGGCAGTATTTGTTCCGCCAATATCAACTCCTATTGCAACTTTTTTCATTATATAAATTGTATAAAAAATAAACCTTTCGAAAATAGCCGAAAGGTTTAATTGAATAAATATTAAATTTCTTTATTGTCGGCTCTTTTATGAACCTTACTTCCTACCAATGCATAGAAAAGCAGGTATCCTAATGCCAGCATAATTACCCAGTAACTTGTAAGATAGGTTGTCATATCGGCAACTCCGCCTTGTAATGCAGGCAAAATTCCACCACCAACAACCATGGTCATAAATACGCCTGAACCGATTCCCATGTATTTGCCCAAACCAATTGTTGCAAGGTTAAATACACCCGGCCACATTACCGAAGTACATAATCCGGCAAATGCAATAAACATTATAGAGAGTGGGACTTCAACAAACCTGACAGATAAATCGCTTGCAATACCAGGCATTTTAACGGTAATTGCCGGGTTAAGAATTGCAATACCAATTAATATCAAACCTAACGATGAAACGAATATCATCATCTGCTTACTCGAAAATGTTTTGCCTAAAAATCCGCCAAATAATCTTCCAATCAACATTAAAAACCAATAGGTACCCACGAGACTGCCTGCAATTGCCGGGTCGAAACTAAGTTCGTTAACCATATATAAATTTGCAATACTCGGAATACCAACTTCAATTCCAACATAGAGGAAAATTGCTACCACACCATAAGAGAAGTGACTAAAAGAGAAAACATGCTTAATGCTATCCATTATGTTTTCATTTTTTGCAACTTCAGGTTCCGGAATTTTAACAAACAGGAGAACAAAAAAGACTACTGCGAAAATTCCCATAGCAAGGAAAAGAAGCGGATTTACATCTTCAATCTGTTTCGATGCTGTGCTTCCCATTAACCATCCACCAACTATAGGAACTATTGTAGCACCCAACGAATTAAGCGCACCACCAAAGTTCAGCCGTTGGTTAGCACCTTTCTCTGAACCTAAAACTGTTAACATTGGGTTTACAACAGTATTGAGTGTTGCCATAGTAAAACCAGCAACAAATGCACCTGTAATATAAATATTAAACGACTTAAATTGGCCTCCCAGAAACATTATAAAAACTCCAGCAAACCCCATAACCAGTGCAATTAGTGCTGTTTTTTTGTACCCTAGTTTTTCAACCATAATTCCTGCCGGAATACCCATAAACAGGTAGGCGAGGAAATTGGCAAAAAACCCAAGCTGTGCCTGAAAGTTTGAAAGAGCAAATTGCTCTTTTACAATTACTCCCATCGGACTTGGCAACCCGGTAACAAACGCAATAATAAAAAACAGGAAGAACATCATTGCCACGGGCAATGCATAATTTTGCTTTTCAGTTTTCATACTTAATCTTTTTTGCAGAGACAACCTTACGTGAAAATTACCGTAAACTCGAACTCAATTATTAAAATTTTTGTTTTATTGAATAGATTCCGTTAATATTTTTTAACCTTTTTGTTAAAGTTTACAAATAAAATGAAAAAAACGGATTAACCAAAAAAGTAACACAAACTAATTGCTATTTGAAAACTGTCTTCATTGTACAGTTTACGCGGAATTCAGA
>JALUZN010000301.1 GCA_027011835.1 Draconibacterium sp.
ATTTAAATACTGTTTATATTTATGAATGTAAAAACTATTTAATTTATGCGAATTTCGATTTAAATACTCAATGGTAAAATTATCTTTTTCTTTATACTTGAAAAATTTTACAGGGTTACTATAAAACTCATCGGCACTTTTAGATTCGCGTTTATTATCGTAATCGCGTTGCATCTCTGCTTTTTCGGCCTCCAACAAACGAGTTGTAATTAAATTTTGCCTTTTTATGGTTTGCGCATTAATTTTTTTGTTCATTAACTCTCTTCTGTTTTGATCCAACATTTTATCGATCTGTTGCAACTGCTTTTTAGTACCACTGCCAACGCTGCCGTTATTCATTAAGTCGCGTAACATTTGCTGCATCATTTCGTGCTGCATTAAACTCTGTCCCAACTCTTTACTCATATTTTGCCCCTGCCCGTTTTTCATTTGATCAATCATTTTTTGCAGCTGTTGTTTTAAACTTTCCGACGACTTTTTTAAACTGCTCATACTGGGTTTTCCTTTTCCTCCGGGATTTTGACAATCTCCACTACCCGGTTGCGAATTTTCCATCTGTTTTTCAATGTTTTCGAGCACTTCGTTTAATAGTAATGCCAAATTATTTGCGGCTGTTATTACAAGCTGCTGATTAACCCGTGCATTTCCGAAAAGCCCCTCTTCCATAGCACTTGTGGCTTTATCGAGATTAATTTCCAACGTTAACAATTCATTGTTTACCACACTTGTTAATTGCGGAACTCGCAAAGAGAGCGTATAGAGCGAATCTTTTATTATAACACTCTGATTTACAATTCTTCTCTGCTTCTGATTTAGTTCAATTAATTTCGGATCTTTTGAATTAATTCCCCGCAATCCGGTTAAAATCTCTTCTTGCGAAAACGATAAATACAACAAATTGCTTAAAATTTGTTTTAGGTTTTCTATGTTTTCACTATTCTGCTCGCTGCTGTTCATATCTAACATTTGCTGCATTCCAAATGCAAGATTTTTCAATTTATCGGAACTGTTTTTAAGGCTCTTTCCCGCTTTTTTCTTACTCTTTTTATTCAACTCCTTCGAACTCTCATCCATACTTTTTTTAACGTCGTCGAAATCTTCATCGAAATCATCGAAATTTAAAGGCTCCTTCAATTTTTTATTTAAATCTAATGCCTCTTTTAGCTGCTCCTCAAGTTTATTTAACTCCTCTTTGTGGTTGTTAACATTCTCTTTTGTCTCCTCGAAATTTTTCTTTGTTTCAATTTCACCGGCCATTTTTTCCTCTTCCTCTGCCAGCTTATTTACCTGGTCGATAACATTTTGTAGATTTTGTTCAACCTTCAATTTGCGTAGCATTTCAAGATTTTTATCGAGCTGTTTTTGCAAATCTTCGTAAGTTAAATCCATTTGCTTCGACATTTCGTTTAACTTTTTACTATCGAAATCTTCAGCCAGTTTGTTAAACTCCTCCATCAGCTTTTTAAGTTCATCGGTAAAAACCTCTTTTAGTAAATCTTCTATCTGCTTCTGTTTTTCGGCCATCTCTTCGCTCTGTTTATCAAACGAATTCATATAATTATTCAGCCGTTTGTTCTCTTGTTTTATCTGGTCGTAAAGCTGTTCAAGTCTGTTCTGTTTCGAAATAATATCGTTTACCATTTGCGATTTTTCCCACTCCGAAATGTTTGTATCCATATTTTTCAGCTGAAGATTTTTCAAATCGTTTTGAATCTCTTTCGCCAGTTGCTTACTCTCTTCCACCTGTTTTTGTAACTCGTCGAATTTCTTTTTTTCGTTGTCCTTCATTTTTTCACGATTCGGAAATTCAAAAATAAAATTATTAGAAGTTACTGTTTTATAATGGTTTATAACATCGTTATCGGAAACCGAAAAGTAGTAAGAAACGGTTCCTTCGGTTACATTTAATTCCTTAAAATCGAAACTGAAATAGAACTCTTGATCGGTTAAATTGCGTACAAAAGGAATTGAAATGGCCGAATCAGAGTTGTTAATATTGTAATGAAAACTGAGATTAGAAAACCCGTAATCATCGCCAATAATACCTTTAAAAAAGAATCGTGTTAACTGCAACGAATCGTTTATCTGATTAATTTTTATTTCAGGAAATAGGTCGGGAATAACATCGATAAAATAGGAGAGGGCCAGTTCGGGT
>JALUZN010000302.1 GCA_027011835.1 Draconibacterium sp.
CCCTCACTGCGCGTGGCAAATCTCCCTTATTTAACACCACAGCTTCGCCGGTAAGTAAATCGGTACCTATACATAAAAACGGAATTGGCAAATCGTTAAAATCTTCGACATGTGCACCGGCTGCAAGCAACTGATTCAGCATTAAATCGATATTAAAACTTGTGGATAATGATTTATTGAGGGAAAGAAATTTATCTTCGACAGGAATTGAATAGATTGACCGTTCACTAAACAGTTTCTCTTCATAAGCCATGTATCTTCGGTCTTGAATATCGTTTATTAAAACATCCCAGTCGTAACCACGTACAAGGTCGGCAATTGTTTCGGGCGAATACCCCAACGAAAAAAGGGCTGCTGTAATTGCGCCCATACTCGATCCTCCAATGTAATCGATAGGCATATTTACCTCGCGAAGCACCTTCATTAACCCGATATACGCAAATCCTTTTGCTCCTCCGCCACTTAACACCAATCCAACCGTTGGCCCTCTCTTTTCAGGTTTACTTGTTGGTATATTCTGACTAAATAATGAACTAATAAAAAAGAAAAAAGTGATTAACAGAAACAATAGCTTTCTATGATTCATTTGTTGATAGATTTAAATAACACGATAAAATTAAACTATACTTTTACATAAAAAAATAAAAGTAAAATTGTTCACGTAAAAACGAATTTTTCTTTTGATATTTTATCGTGGTATTCCCTAGAAATAATTTACACCAAGAAGTTGCCTAAAGTTTAAACAATAATAAAACCGTTTCAGCATGAACAAGCTACCCAACACATTAGAAGTCAGTAAGCAATCCTTCTGATTTAAATATCATGCAGAAATTAATAACTCAGTAATGATAATAAGGGAGTAAAAACAGTCAACCCTATTCAGGCATTAATAATTAACATCTTGTGTCTTGGTTCTAGATTCTAAACAGATAAAATAATTATTTCTCAAATAAATTTCACAATTTTACAAAACCTAATTTTAAGTAAAACAAACCTAATGAAATATTCTTTTTTGCTAATCTCGCTAATTTTTATTGGTCTTTTTAAATCAGTGCATGCACAAGACGATGTTAATCTGTTTAACTATTGGAAATATTATTCTGATGCAGAAAACTCGCTTTACAAGTATTTTGGTTCGGTTGCATTCGAGCAGCTCGATAAAAGAGAGGTGGAGATTGAAAAGTTGAAAACAAAAGCCGACTGGGAAAAAAGACAAACTCATGTAAAAAATAAATTGCTTGAAATTGTTGGCCCATTTCCCGAAAAAACGCCTTTAAATGCGCAAATAACCGGTGTTATTCAAAAAGATGGTTACCGGGTCGAAAAAATAATTTACGAGTCGATGCCGAGATATTATGTTACGGCAGCACTCTTTATTCCTGACAATATTAATGGGAAAGCACCGGCAATTCTTAATGCAATTGGGCATAGCACACAAAGCTTCAGAAGAGACATTTATCAGCATGTAATTATCAATTTGGTTAAAAAGGGGTTTATCGTATTTGCTTACGACCAAATTGGGCAGGGAGAACGTTTGCAGTATTACGACAATGAGTTGGGGAAATCTAAATTTCATTCAACAATCGAACATTCGTATCCCGGTGCACAGTGTTTTATTTCGGGTTATTCGCCGGCACGATATTTTATTTGGGATGGTATTCGTGCAATTGATTACCTGTTGTCGAGACCGGAGGTTGACCCGGAAAGGATTGGAATGACAGGGCTTTCCGGCGGAGGCACTTCAACAGCTTTTATTTCGGCAATCGACGATAGGATTCTGGCGGCCGCTCCCACATGTTTTATAACCAATTTCGAATATATTTTTAAATCAGTTGGCCCGCAAGATGCCGAACAAAATATTTACCATTTTATATCGGAAGGTTTAGACCATCCTGATTTTATTGAACTCCGGGCACCAAAACCCACGCTAATTGTTGGCACAACGCGCGATTTCTTTAGTATTCAGGGTGTTCGGGAAACTTATGCTGAGGTAAAAAATGCGTTTCGGGCTTTAGGGAAAGAGGAGAATTTACAGAAATCGGAAGGAAATTATGTTCACGGATTTGTAAAAAATAACAACGAAGCAACTTATGCTTTTTTCCAGAAATACCTGAATAATCCGGGAGATTCTTCTGATAAAGATGTTGCTACTAT
>JALUZN010000303.1 GCA_027011835.1 Draconibacterium sp.
GATTTGTCACCCACAAAATATAAGGTTTGAAAAACTGATGCTTTTATTGACGATTTAACTCCGGATGAATAATGCGGGTTATTTCTATTGGCACTCTCCATGCTTTTGAAAATTAAGTTCGGTTGAAGGATCTCCTCGTTCCTCGGAGCTTCTCGCTCTCCCTAAATCTTCAACCACACTCCAAGCACAAATAGAAAGAGGCCGATTTAATACGTTGATATTTTTTAATCATTATTGCAAGGTTTTTATCTAATTTCTTAATAACCTTGCAAATAATCAACATGTAAAACAAGAAGTTTCCAGCTAATATAACTTGTAAATCAACAAGTTAAAAAATGAAAAACCCTTTTTCACGGTCGACTATTTATTATTGTCTGAATTAGAAAAACCAACGATTATTTTTAACTTTGAATACTCTCAGTTTCGAAGGAGAGAACATATTAAAATCGATAAGATTACGATTTATTGAACAAATCAAAAAAAAGGAGATAATCAATCATCCTGAAATTGATAAATAACATACAATTGCCGAAGGGGTAGGCATTGTAATAATAAACCTAAAAACAAGTAATTATGAAAACTAAACTTTTATTACTTTTAATAATAACCCTTTCGGTTGTTTCGTGTGAAGAAAAAAGTGCTGTCACCGAGTACGAGGAGACGATAAAAACGTATCTTTTTTCCGACACCAATCCTTTTCCCATAATTGCTCTGAAAAACGAAATTTATCCCTATTCCCGAACCGACGGGTTTAGTTTTAAAGGAGAACCTAAAAAATGGAAAGTTGTAAAACTTGAGAACGAATACATCGAAGTTTACCTGTTTCCCGAGCAGGGAGGTAAAGTTTGGGGTGCTGTTGATAAAAAAACAGGGAAAGATTTTATCTATAAAAACGACGTGGTAAAATTTCGCGATATTGCCATGCGCGGCCCCTGGACTTCGGGGGGTATAGAGTGGAATTCCGGTGTAATCGGTCACCATCCGGGAACAGCAACTCCGGTTGACTACACCACCTTTACCGATGAAAACGGAACGGTACACTGCGTGGTTGGAGGAATGGATTTGCCTTCTCATTTGCAATGGCGTGTCGATATTTCGCTGGCATCCGAAGATTCATATTTCCAAACAAAAACGTTCTGGTTTAACGCATCTCCGTTTTTTCAAGCGTATTATCACTGGAACAATTCAGTAGTAAAAAGTGCTAAAGATTTGCATTTCTATTTCCCGGGAAATTACTGGATTGGACACAACGGACTCAGCCATCCGTGGCCGGTTGACGAAGAAGGAATAGACCGGTCGTGGTATAAAAACAGCGATATTGGAGGAAGTACCTCAAATCATATTTGGGGAAGTGTAGATAACTATTTTGCATCGTTTTACGAAGACGAGAATTTTGGCTCGGGTCACTGGTCGGCAAGTTATGGCGAACCGGGGAAAAAGATTTTTCAGTGGTCGCACGCCCCAAACGGTAGAATTTGGGAAGACCTGCTAACCGACACACACGGACAGTATGTGGAAGTGCAGGCCGGAAGAATGTCGAATCAAAATAGTTGGAGTAGTGGGGCAACACCTTTTAAACAGCCCAGTTTTATCCCTTATAATGCCGATTGCTGGACAGAACGCTGGTTTCCCATACACGAAACCGAAGGCGTAACACGCTGTTCCAAATCGGGTACAATTAATCTGAAATTTAATCCCGAAGGAATGAAACTGCTCTTTTCTCCCATTTGCGAAATCGACGACGATTTAAAAGTAATTGTAAATGGCCAATCAATCTACAACAACGAGATGGAGATGGAAGCTTCCGAAACATTTAAAAAGATGTTTAAAAATATTGTGGAAACCGATACCATTTTAATACGTCTCGGTGCCGAAGAACTTTACGCTTCAACACATAATTATTTGATTAGCCGGCCCGTTAAATCGCCGGAAAATTCGCTCGACAATTTGTATGTTGCTGCAGTTGAACTCGAGAATCGGCGGTTTTATAATAAAGCTCTTGAAAAATACCTAACCATCATCGATCAAGAACCTGAAAACACAGCCTCGCTCGAACGGGTTGCCGAAATTTATTTTCGGCGTGGCGAATATGAATTGGCAAACAAATACGTAAGAAAAGCACTTGCAATAAATACTTACC
>JALUZN010000304.1 GCA_027011835.1 Draconibacterium sp.
TTTTCAACCTGTTTTGGTTTATATATAAATTTATACCAAATGCAATTTAAAATGATTAATGGAGAAATGAAACGAAGCTATGAGAATGTTTAACTCTAAACTCAGCAAAAAAACGGAACCGGGAAAAACAAAGAAACACACTTCACAGCAAACCACTATATATCAATAAGTTCGCAACACTAATGAGTCTGCCTTGTTTTTCCGGCAAAAATAAATGGGAGATAAAATGCAGACGATTTAATTTATTCGAAATAATGAATATACCAATTGTTTTCGTCTAACAGATAATTATACATCTCTTCGCGTTGCCCTGCCGGAAATTTAGCTGCAACCTTTTTTGCCAGATACGATGGATCGTTTCTTTTTTTAGCCACACGCATTAAATCGTAAAATCTGCCTCCCTCGAAAGCTAACTCACGAGCGCGCTCATCCATAATCTGATCTTCAAGATAGTACTGTTTTCCAAGAAAATCTCCAGTGAGATCGATGTAACCAACTACTTTATTTGTAAACGGATGATGTTGGTAGTTAATGTTACCGACTTTTATTCCATCGGTTTTTCCGCCGAACCCTACCCGGCCTCTTACACCCATTTGCTTACGGTTTGCATCGATTGTATAACTCGACCCGTCATTAACAATATTTACCGCATTCGATGTAAACGGCCTTACAATTCCGTTCTGCTCGAACGACCAATACGTATAAACTTCGGCAAGCCACAACTGTACTCCAGCTGCCCGATATATCGGGAAATTGGCATCCATATCGAAAACATCTTTCCCTATACAATATTTCCAAACAACAGTATCGGCACCTTCAGTAATAAGATTTGCTGAACGATAATCGCTTTCCGACTTTAACAACAACATTTTTTTAATATCATCTTTTAAAATAGGAACTCCACTTTTTAAGTACGAGTATGATTCTCCATACCCCCGATAAAAATCGCCCGGAATTCCTTTAAATATGATTTTTGTTGTCCAAGGTTTTGTATCGTCAATATGCATTGTATAGTTGTCCCATAAAGCTTCCCAGTTCAAAACTGCCTGCCGGGTTGGCTTTAGCATGTATTTATGTGGTGGCCGCGAATCGAAAATAGTTTGGAGATTATTCTGCTGATGATAGGATTTATCGAAAGATAAGGTAAAAATATGCTCTTTTATATCAATTCCGGTAAATATATTCTTCCAATTGTCGAAGCTAAAACTTTTATCTAATTGGTATCTGTAATTGTCTGACTGGGCATAAGTGATTTTTTCAAAATGGGTAGCAGCTTGCGTTAAATCTCCCTCGGTAAGATACATAATTCCAAGCAAAGTATGCCAGGCATAAGTATTCCAAATTGATACTTCCCATGTTTGATCGTTATTGTCGATATAATGATTTACACCAACTGCTTTCACTTTATGTTCAAGTTCGTTGGTAAAATAGTCGATTACCAAATCCTGATCGAAATAGTGTTTCTCTAATTCAATGGGAGTGTTATAAGTTGTATCGTTATTGTACCCATCTAAACCAAATTTTATATCAACACTGTCGATGTATGTACCTGATGAGTTAATAAAACTGTTAACCTCATCAATTGTTGTTAACGATTCGTAAATGAACGGCACTTTCCCGTATATTTGTACTGCATTAAAATATGCCCACGCTCTCATACACAATGCTTCTCCATAAAGTCTGTCGTAATTCGATATGGGGCTGTCAGGGTCGAGAACTTCAGGATTTCTTTCCTGCAAAATTCGTATAAAATTATTGCTCGCCGATATTAGTTCAAAGAAATTTGTTGGCGATGCATATTTATTATCCTTCGATATTTTAAAGTTATACACTTCCACCATGTCGGCATCGGCATTATCGGTAATTTTCAATAAATCGCCTCGAAGCTCTCCAAGCACAACAAGCTGCTCGACTAGTTTAGCCTGAATTCCATACAGTCCCATCTCAATAGACCTGTATTCATACCAATCGTCGTATAATTTATCTTCTGTAATATTTATCTCCTGTTCGGGATTAAGAAAGTCTTTACACGATGAGAATGCGATTATTGAAATCAACAAAATTGGAATAATCTTAATGTATGTATTATAGTTTTTCATAACAATCAGAATAAAATATTAAAGACCTAATTTAATACCTAACACAAACTGCCGGGGGATTGGTGTTAGCCCATAATCTATGCCTTGCATCATATGTAGATGCGAGTATGCAAACTCAGGATCGTAACCCAAATAATTTGAGACAGTAAATAAATTTGTTGCCGAGAAATAGAACTTAGCACTTTTAAATACGAGGAAATCTCCGGGTATTGTATAACTCAGCGAAACATTTTTCAGTCTGAGATAAGAACCATCTTCGATCCACCGTGTCGAGAAATCGGAGTTTCCGGGAACATCGTCGTAAACTGCCCTTGGAATTGTTGTTTGTTGTCCTTCGTATTGCCAACGATTAAGCACCACACTGCTTTGGTTCTCAAGCCCTTTCATATTTTCATTTTGCGAACGCACATAATTAAATACTTCATTTCCCTGAACATATTGAACAAAAATATCGAGAGCCCATCTTTTATATGTAAATGTGTTACTTATTCCACCAAAGAAATCGGGAATTGATGAACCAATTACAGTTCTATCGAAACTATTAATTATTCCATCGGGAGTTCCATTTGGGCCTGAAATATCTTTATAAATAGCGTCTCCTGCCTTGTACGGCACAAAGCGGTCGTTAACAAGTCCCTTGCTCTGTGCTTCTTCCGATGTGCTGTAAACTCCTTGATAAATATAGCCATAAAAACTATTTGCTCTTTCACCAACCATATTCACCACTTCAGCACCTTTTAATTTTGTAACAAGTTTATCTCCTTTTATTTCAGTTACTTCATTATTAAACATCGAATAGGTTGTTTGAATATCCCATTTAAAATTAGGTTTATCCATTATTCGCAAAAACAGGTTAAAATCAATTCCTTTATTCTCCATTTTACCACCGTTCTCTGGTCTTATATCGAATCCAAAATAAGCTTCCATTGGTGCAAATATCAACATATTGTCGGTTGTCGATTGATAAAAGTCGATACTTGTTCTAACTCTGTTTCCTTTCAATGCCAAATCTATTCCTGCATTTATCTGCGAGACAGTTTCATAGGTTAACTCGTCGTTTGCAAGTACTCCGGGAACAAGCCCGACAGTTTCTCTGAATTTTACTGCATTATAGTAATTTGTTGCATTCGACTCTCCAATATCGTCGTTACCCGAACGTCCGTACGAAAGACGAAGTTTTAAATCTTCGAGCCCAGACTTATCTTTCAAAAACGATTCGTTTGAGATGCGCCAAGCAGCACCTGCCGAATAAAAAAGGCCGAAAGGAGCACCTGCTATTTTTATTGTATTTGCAGCATTGTCGCCCACGCGCGAAGAACCGTCGAGGGAAATAGATGCCGTAGCCAAATATTTATCTTTATAACTATACGACAGGTATTCGTATAACGAGAACCAGTTCCAATTTCTGTTTGCTCCTCCAATTTCTCTTAGGTTTGCTGCTCCATCCTGAATCATTCGGTACTGGTCGTTCGGATGCGCATTTTTTGTTAATCCCCAGTCGTATTCAAATTTATTTGCTAAAATATTAATGCCAGTATTGGATGAAAATATATGATCGGCTCCTATTTTTTTATTAAACTTTAAATAGGTGTTGTTATAAAAGGCCGATAACGAATTGTTCGAAATTTTGGCAACATTAATTGCTTCATCGTTATAATACTTCTCCATTCCCATATTCGGCATAAAAATGTGCTCTTTAAAAACATTATATGTTATTCCGAAATTAGACTGCAATTTAAGGTTCTCTTTAATAGTGGCCTCGAAGCCCAATGTTGAGATAAAATTGAAGTTACTGTTATTCGCTTCATAATTATCGATAACTGCTTGCGGATTACTAACGCCGAGTTCATCAACCTCGGTTAGTGCGCTTAACTCCTGCCCCTCTTCATCGTATTGGTATGGGTTTAACATGGGAGACTTTGCCAGACTGGTCATAATAGGGCTGGTTTCTGCAATTTGCCCCGACTCTTTAAGCTCTGCGTTGTTGTATGCTAACGAAACTCCCGCATTCATTTTTAACCATGTGAAAATATTTAGCAGACTTACAAACCTCAAATTATAAGAGTCGTAACCTGTGTTCTTTATTATTCCATTACTATTCATGTATCCAATGGACAATCCATAACGAGCAATTTCGTCTCCTCCTTTTACGTTGACATTAACATTAGTAAAAGCTGCATCGGTAAAAATTTTATCTTGCCAATTTGTATTATGCTGATAGTCAATAAATCTATCTTCGTCGGGAGTAAGGTATAAATTTGGATATTTTTCAATAATCTGTTCTTCGGGAGTACCCGACGAGAACAATAGTTCGCTGATTAACGCTTTATGTTGCCCGGCATTCATTTGTGGAATTTCATTTGAAGGTGCCAACGAGTAACCTGCTCTTAAGTCCAATTCAACAACAGTTTGAGTGGCACTCGGATGCAAGGTTTCAATAAATACAATTCCATTAGAAGCTTTCGAACCATAAACGGCAGTTAACGACGGATCTTTTATAATGGTGGCACTTGATACATCGAGAGGATTTATACCCAACAGAGGATTATATTCAAACCCATCGAGATTAGAGCCGAATACGCCGGTAGATACAATTGGAATTCCATCGACAATATAAAGTGGAGTGTTTGATGCATTTAAGGAATTTACACCTCTAAGAAACGAAGATGCACCGGAACCGGGGTCGCCTGAACGGTTTGTGATATGCAGACCTGAAACTCGCCCCTGAAAATACTGGTCGACGGATATACCCGGTGTTTGTTTAATATTTGCTGTATTTACATAAGAGAAACTTGAGATCATATCGCGTTTTAATATATCTTGCGATAAAACAACTATATTATCGTCGCCCGATTCAATAGTGTTGCTTGTTAAATAAATTTTCAACTCTGTACGGTTATTCAAAAACAGGCGTCTCCTTTTATAGGTATCCGAAGGAGAAATATTTAACCAGTTATCTCCCGAGTTCGACTTTAGAGTAAACTCACCTGCTTCGTTGGTTACCGAAGGCAGCTCCATCGATCCCTCAATTCCGACAGAAACATTTTGAACAGGCTGATTTGCACCATTCAAAACAACACCCTTAACAAGAATAGTATCTTGACTATAAACCGTAAAAACACCAAATATCAGCATTGCCATCACGGCAGTAACCTTTCTCAAGTTTGCTTTTAAATATTGATTGTTCATTATACTACTAGTTTGCATTTGCCGTTTGCTTTTCTCCGTTTTTTTTACCCAAAGAAAGTTAAGCGCTAAATTATAGGACTTACCATTTTCTATTGCAGACCATTTTTCTACTTTAGATTTGCGATAAGTTAATATGTTGAATATTTTCTTCATTTATTATTTACAAGTTCATTCGTTTCTACTAAATCTACTATTCTTCAACCGGGATAAATTCGACATAATCGATAACTAACCCCTGTGCCATTATAGTACTTGGCCCTCTGTAAACAAATTTTATATTGGGTTTTCCATACTCGGTAATGTTGTTCACCCACATATCGAACATGTTAAAACGTTTGTCGGGTTTAAATCTTTTTCCAGTTACACTCCGAATAAGTCCGTGGTACAATACATAATCGTAATAATCGAATGTACGTGCCAATTCGCCATTAATATAAATATCGTATATACCTCCAATATCCATATGTGTTCTAACCTCCATTCTGTATTTTCGTGGAAATAGCCGCGGACCTTTAAATTCGAGAGAGAAACTTCCATCGAAACCTTTTGGGAACGGTACCCGAAGAATTGAATCGTTCGATGCTCTTGCTATCTTTTCTTTTAACGGGTCGAGAGGAATTGAGCTTTGCATATCAGCAAAGTCGTACCACGAGTACCGGTTTACTCCGGTCTGTTCGAGCAGCCATTCGCCTTCATACTTCGTTCCTCCATTATACAACGAGTCAGGAATTTCAAAATCTTCATAATTGTATGCGTAGCCATTACTGCAAAGAAACTGATCGGTTGGGACATAGGTAATAACAACACTATCGCCTAAAGCATTTAGTAGTTTTACTGTGTCGGTTGGCGACTTCCAAATAAACTCCTCTTCTTCAATCATGTTAAGGAACACGCCTTGTTCGAGCAAATGTGGCATTAGTATTTCGTTTTGCCACTCAAGCGGAATATCGTTATAATCGTTATAGTCTCCTCCTAATTTTTGTGCCATTACAGTTAAAGCATTGTTATAGTCTTCTTCTTTTGGAAAAACAATTGTTGCAGCAGCTGTACGAAACTCGTGTTTAACAGGAAAGAATTTCCACTCGAATTGATTTTCAATTGTTGAAACAGTATCGTAAACGGTGTTTCCATCTTCGTCGAAACCAAGCGGTTTACTTTTCTCTTTATCGAGAATTATTGTGTCTTGAGAATCGATATAATCACTTAATATAGGGTTGGTAAATGCATAATATTCATATAGATTTGGATTTGGGTCGACAACCTCATCCACCACAAAATAGCGTCCGTTTCTATATAACGGGCTCTGTTCTATCACTTCAACACCATCTATTTTAACCGAGTTGCCATTTTCTTCGAACAGAGCAAATTTCTCGGTAAGTGTTTGTATTTTACGTTTTCCCTCAATACTTGATGAATTTAAAAGATGCGAATAAAAATGGTAGCGCAAAACTACTTCGCTAAATTCTTTTACTCCTATATAATTATCAATAGCATCGTTAGTTGGTATCAATACCGAATAAGGAATATCCGAATTGAAGAGTGTATCAAATTTATTTGCTTTTACAATTTCAACAAACTTCGATAGTTTCGGGTCTTTTTGTATAGCGTCCCAAACATTCTCATCTACTGTTTCAGGATAATCGTCGTAGTGCTTATCCCACTCTTTGTTACAGCCCGTAAACAGAAGAATAAGCATTCCAAATATTACTATTCCTATTTTAAGTTTCATTGTCAATATAATTATTAGTTTTTCAACGATTATTTATATGGTTTAAACTGTATATAATCCCATAAGAAACGGCCTGGAATTAATGGTTTTATCACTACTTCATGGGTTGAATAACGTTTAAAATCAATAGTTCCGACTTTTATCTGTTTGAATGGTGAATTCGAATTTCCTCCTGTCGATAAATCAATTAAACCACTCACTTTTTTCCCGTCAATATATACTTCAATAAGTGCATTGGCTTCGTTAAATGCATCGGCTCCAATAAATATGTCGTATTTCCCTTGTATTATTTTTGGTATTTTATAGCTGATTGTAAAGTCGCCGATAATTTGAAGATAATCGTTTCCCCAAGCCGATGATTCCTGTTCTCCTAAATCAACGAAGAAGAGGTCGGCTCCCGACCATTTAATATAATCTAAAGCGTCGGGATCATCGATTAAATAAGTTCCCGGTTTACGACGGTATTCATTAAACAAGGACTCTTCATAAAAACCATACGTTTTTATTGCTCTCGACGGTGCTTCTTGCTCCATTATCCGGTCGATAAAATGAATGGCTCCACTTTGAGTAAGAACATTACTATCGTCGTATAAAAATGTAATATAATCTATAAATGTAGAATCTCCTTCGTCCGAAATTATCGTATCGAATACTTGTTTCCCTTTGTTTATAACAATATCAATTCCTGTTCCATCGATATTTAACGGAATTTCGGAATAAGTTGAATAATTCGTTGCAACCCCCTCTAAATCATCAAGAAACAAACCACTCACTAGAAAATGATATCGAATAAAATTGTTTAATGGATTTGTGTTGTTTGTATAATCGTTGTCTGCCGGGCTAATAAGTTGTGCCAAATCCTGAACCGAATTCACACCATTCTCTTTATAAATGTTATCGGGTTCTATTAAAATGGTTAATGCCTGTCTCTTTTCGTCTTTGTCCTTCCAATTAAAATCGATTAACGATTGCAAACCGGTTAATTCAACAGCATCCTTAAAAATAGAAATCTCCGGGTTTTTCTTAATCCACTCGTAACTGGTAAAAGTAATAGGCTTTAATGCTGATTGTATTTGATGAATGTAACCATTCGACACTTCTATATTTGGCAAAATAACAGCTGCCTGATTGTTAATTTTATAATACGATGTATCGGGTTCTATAACAAAACTAACGGTTAAGTAGTCGTCGGATAGAGTTGGTTCTGGGAAAGCTCCAAATGGGAAATCCTGTGTATGAACTCCCATATTTAATACATGATATCTGCTAAAAACTTCACAAAAATCTTCGTTGTTTAAAATCTCCTGTAACGAAGAGAACTCATCACTTTCTTCAATAAATTTATCAATTGCGTTATTATCGGGAAGGAAGAGTGTATAATCGGTTCCATACGGGTTATATGCACTTAACGTCTTATCAATTCCGCCCTTTTCAAGTATCGACAGGAAGCTTGAGAAATTGTCTTTATTATCTAAAATATAACTATAAATAGTATATTTCTGCGAGTGTTTAAAATCTGCTTCATGGTTAGGTTCTTTGCAAGAGTTGAAAACAACCGACAAAGCGATTAACATGCTTAATAAATATCCTATATTTTTCATCTCAATCTAATTTTTAGTTTTAAAGCCCCAAATAAATTGCTTTGCATAAATTTTTTCATTGGCATCGCTTTGGGATAACTCGCTCTGTAATAATTCTCCTATGTAATAATTATAGGTCATGCTCGTTTCATTTTATAAAATTTAAAACTACCAGCGGCACCAAATGTAACCTCATGATAAATACTTCTTATTTTGAATAACAATTTACCTACACGCATTATTTTACCGAATTATAATATGGGTTTTGAACCAGTTTATTATTACGCTCAATTTCTTTTTCATAGATTGGCAAATACCACCCCATTGGGTTTGTTAATTTTGTTGCCAAAATTCGTTTCTGTGTTGACGGAACATTGCTAACAATAACTTCAATTAATTTATCTTTTCGTGCATAGTTATTTCGACGTCCTAACCGAAGTAAATCGAACCAACGTTTTCCCTCGTATGCTAACTCAAGAGCTCGTTCATTCATTATAGCATCTTCGTATGCCACAGGAGTGTTTGCAATATTTATCATCGCCACTCCGGCACGCTCTCTTATCTCTTTTAAAATACTAAACGCCTCGTTGTATTTTCCTAATTGCGAAAGAGCTTCGGCTTTCATTAGCAACACATCGGCATAACGATAAACAATAAAGTTACAACTATTGGCTTCAATTCCTGTCCGCATGGTTTGCCCATCGGGTGCCTGCCCAACATATTTCCAAACAACAAATTCGTCTTCTCCGTACTTTTTTATTGTAACATCTTCTCCTCTCACCAGTTCGCTTGCATATTTAAAGCTGAACATTTCGAGTGCTTTCTGGCTGGGAACATACTGGTTGCTGTACCGATTTGTTAAACCGGCAATGTCGTTACGTTGTTGCAGTTTATCGTCAAATTGAATTTCAAATATACCCTCGAGCGAATTCCCGGGATAGAACAGTTCAAACCATTTACCACTTGGCATTAATACATAGTTTTCGGTCTCTTCAATTTTGTTTACATGTTTTATTACTGCATCGTAGTCGAATTGCCAAAGAGCAATATCGGCGAGTAATGCATCGTATGCAGCTTTAGAGGCTCGCCCTTTGTTTTCTTCTACTGTTGGGAAACTGAATGAAGGAGCAAATGCACGATTCGCTTCGAGGTCGGAGACAATTTGATTGAGAACTTCCTCTTCGCTTGCTTTGGGCACATAAAAATCGGCATCATCGCTCTCTGTTGGTTCCAATATGAGAGGAACCTCTTTATATAGACGCACCAAATAAAAATAGGTTAAACTTCTGATAAAATAGGCTTCCGCCATTAATCCCTGTTTCTGATAATCGGTAAATGTTTTGTCGATCTCCTGAACTTTTGGGGCATTGGTAATAACTTCGTTACAATAGTTAATTACTTTATAAAAATTTTGCCAATTGGTTAAGTAGTTATCCGGATAGATATTATTTTCCATAATTAACCGTTCACTCCACGGTTGTCCGTACAATCCTCGAAGCATGTCTCCTCTTACTTCTCCAAACACAAATAATTCACGATTTATAGCAGCCAGTTCGCTATAGCCGGACATTAGAACGGCCTGGACATCGGCTTTTGTTTTCCAGAATTCCTCTCGAATTAATCCCCCGGGAGGAATTAATTCTAACCAATTATTACACGACACTTGTGCAAAAAACACAAATACGAATAGTAAATATTTTAATCTTATTCTCATAACTTTCTCAATTTTTAGAATCCTACACCAACACTAAATGTAAACACTCTTGGTGGTGGAGTTCTTGCATAATCCACACCTATCCAAAATGGGTCACTCGCATTTTGGCCAATTTCAGGATCCTGTCCCGAATATTTTGTCCAGGTAAAAAGCTTACGTGCACTAATTGCAATATTTGCTTTTCGCACATGCAATCTGTTACACAAATCTTTACTCAGTCGGTACGATAACTTAATATTGTTTAGACGTAAAAAGTCGCCCTGTTCAACATATCTATCCGAACCCAGGTTATTTGCAGGATGGTTCAAATAAGCACGCGGTGTAATTCCCGGTTCGTTTTGTCCCTGAATTCTCCAACGGCTTAGAACTGCCTTGCTTTGATTGTCTCTGTTATTTACTCCTTCAGTTTGAATGGCAATTCCATTTATAATATCAAATCCTAACCGATAATGAAACGAAGCTGAGAAATCGAAGTTTTTATATTTTACTGTTGTTCCGAAACCACCAATAAAGTTAGGGTTAGAGTCGCCAATATAAACGACATCATTTAAATCGATTTTACCATCGTGATTTATATCTTCATAAATAGGGTCACCACCTTTAAATGTATACGAGTCGGTGTATCTTAAAGGAACTGGGATACCTTTATTGTCGAGTATTACAGCGCCATCTGCATCGCGAGCAACCACATCTTCGTCTTTGGCCCAAACACCAAGATAATGAAAGCCGAAAAACGATCCGATTGGCTCACCTTCAACTACTCTTTTCGGATATTGTCCGTTACCAATAGAGGTTGAACGCTCGGTATTAAAGTTCTCGGGTAGTTTACTAAAGGCGTTAATATTTTGCGATATATTGAAATTTACTCCCCACAAAACATCTTTTCTTTTTATTATTTTAAAGTCGGTCATTAACTCCCAACCCTTATTTGTCATTTCACCACCGTTTAAATATCTCAGTTGGTCGAAACCAGAACTGTATGGAATTTTATATTTGTCGAACAAAATATCTTCGGTAATTTTATTATATAAATCGGCATTAATATAAACTCTGTCTTTAAACATATTCATCTCCAAACCAAGGTCGAATGAGGTAATTGTTTCCCACCTCAAATTATTTAATTGAACTTTTGTTGGAGCAATAACCGGATTGAGAATATAATTTCCGGTTCGTGTTGATTCGTAGGTTGCAAAGCGAGCATATACATCGCTGGGCTGCCTTCCCGAAACTCCCCAACTTGCCTTTAATTTACTTTCGCCCAGCCAGCTTGCCGACTCCATAAATGGCTCGCTCGAAAACCGCCAAGCAGTAGAAATTCCTTTAAATACTCCCCACCGGTTATTTTGACCAAACGAGGAATGTGCATCAGAACGCAAAATAGTCTGAATCATATACCGGTCTTTATACTTATAGTTCAGGTTTCCCAATCCACTAATTAATCTGTTTTCGCCCGAACCATTTCCAATCCAGCCTATTCCCGAGTTTATTGCCGGATCCTGGATGTCGGTACTTGGCACCTTATTACTAATAATATACATCCATTCCGAGCTTGATTGAGTAGTTACCCATGTTAATGCTCCCGACAACTGATGGTCTTGATTTTCAAACGGTGACCCAAAACTCATTTGGGTTTCGGTACGAATTGATTTATCTAAACCATTCCCTTCGTCGGCACGGTTAATATTCCAATCTAACCAATCGGCACCAATGGCATTATAAGGTAGAAACTTTTTCTCTTTACTTCCTCCATACTGAAATGAGATTGTTTCACGGAAAGTAATCCAGTCGTTCATTCGGTATTGAAGCATAAAGGTATTTTCGAGATTATTACTCTTCATATCGTTACGACCGAGATTGGCAACAGCTACCGGGTTAAAGTAGGTTACACCGTCGCCTTGATAACTGTGAATAGGAGTAAAATATTCGCCTGTTAGATTTCCATATTCATCGTGTTCCATAACACTCATATTTGGAGCTTTTATATACGACATCTCACGAATATTTCTATCTCCAATTTTAAAATTCCGTTCTCTTAAACTCGATGTATAATTAAATTTAACCTGAAATAGTAATTTTCGCGAAAGGAAATAGTCGAGATTAACACGCGACGAGAAACGTTGATAACCTGTATTTACTGTTGTTCCGGTTTCGCTTAAATAACCGAACGATGTAAAGAACCGTGTTTTTTCACCTCCTCCTGAGATACTGAAATAGTGGTCGTGTGTTACTCCGTTTTGTGTTATTTGGCTTAACCAATCGGTATTTGCCGAATAGTTGTAAAAATCTTTGTAGTCTTTATCGTAAGCTATTTCAGGCGGCACATCAAAAACGCCTTTACTATTGTGCCACTCTTCGAGCTGCAACATAATGTATTCGTCGCCATTAAGCATTGGAATTGGGTCGGGTTGAACATTTAAGTTATGTTTATATTGATAATCGAACTGAACTTTCCCCATTCTACCTTTACGCGTCTCAATCAACAAAACACCATCGGCACCGCGCGAACCATATATTGCTGTAGATGCTGCATCTTTTAAAACTTCAATCGATTTTATATCCTGAAGAGCAATGTTAACCAAATTACTAATATCTTCACTATCGGCAGAACTTAAGTCGAAGCCTTTACTAACGCGCGATTGTGGAATTCCATCGATAACAATTAACGGTTGATTGTTTCCCATCGAACTAAGTCCGCGAATCACCAACTGTGAGCCCGAACCCGGGTCACCCGACGCACTAATAATATCGAGACCACTAATTTTTCCCTGCAAAGCATCTGCTGCCGATGTAATTCCGGCATCCTGCATGTCCATTAAATCTATTTTCACACTCGACGATGCTTTATCTCTGTCGTCGATATTTGTTAAACTATTCGTCGATTTTGCCTGGGCCGTAACTTTTACTTCTGCAATAGCAACATCGTTCGATGTTAACGAAACCATTATTGTTTTACTCGGATCAACTTTTATCTCCTTCTGTTTATATCCAATAACACTAACTTTAACCGTATTTTTGGGGTCCTTCATTGTAAGAACAAAGTCGCCGTTTACATTGGTAATCGTTCCGTTAATTACACGGTTGTCCTTATCATATTCAACAATATTTGCTCCTATTATAGTTGATTTGTCGGCACTGTCGATTACCCGTCCTCTGATAATTGTTTTCTGTTGTGCAAAAACAGTAGTAAAACTAAATAGTGCAAGAATGATAAATATAATTGATTTGATTTTTTTCATTTTTTCCACAAACCTTTGGTTTAATTATTATGAAAATTGTTTCGTTTATTTAGTATCCAGTTCTTCGATATTAAAAGCTTTGTCTATCTCGTGAATAACACCATTGTTAAACATCATTGGGAAAACCTCGACGCCTTTACCAATATTTACAGCTGTTAAAATATTTGTTTTACCTTCAGCCTCCTCCACAGTTACATAATCGCCTCCATTTTTATCGACAATGGTAATTTTATCAACATCGGGTTCGATGTAGATTTTCGTATAATATTTTGTGTATTCAGTCGATTTTTCATCTATTCGGGTTGTTTCGAAATACCGTGGGGCACTACTTCCGTCAGTAAATATTAATTCGCCCTGAACAAAATGCAACTTTAAAAAGCTAGTTAATTCATCAATAGGCATTTGGTCTACTTTCGCACTATCCAACGCATCGTTATTCGGAACAAATACGGTATAATATTCGTTATCAGAAATAAATTTGTAACTATAAGTTTTATCATTCGACAACCCTGCTTTTCTCAACAATTCGTGAAAGCGTGGAAAGCTTGTAGATATTTCAATATACAGTGATGCCCCCGAAAAACTAAACCAGTTTCTCACTGAATAGGTAATTCCATTATCAACATCCTCGCTTAAAACACGTGGATATTCAGGTTGAACTTCTGATCCGTGGTAGCCTTCGGTTGTGGCTGATGTCCCCGAATATTCACCAGTTTCGTTATTTACTATAATATAATTACCTGCAAGATTTGGAATAAACTCTTTACGGGCAAGTCCCTTAGGTTGGCGAGTTGCAACCTGATTCAAAAACATTGTTCGCAAATCGTTTAATGTCAGGAAGAACTCTTTATACCCTTTTGGAGATCTTAATATGACCGAGAATGAAGGTTTCCCCAGTGGGTTTGGATGATAAAAAAACGAGGAGTCTTGCGATGTAAGTGCATCGGGCTCAACAAAAAACATATACTCTTTATTTTCACGTTTTAATGCTGCTAGCAATCCCGATTCTTCAATACCATACATCACTTTCATATATCCCCGCTTCAAATACACCGGCCCGGTTACACTTTTAAAAGCTCGTGGCACAATGGCTTTATTTAATCCAATAAACGAACAGTTGCTACCAAATTTCTTTTCTGCAATATCGCCAATGTCTAACCGAACAATATCCGATTCTCCATTGTAAAACCCCTCCTCAAAATCGGATGGATAAATTGTATTTGGCGACATGTATGTTCGAACAATAATCTTTTTAATCCTGTCAGGCATCCCGGCAAAAGTCCCCCAACCTCCCGGTACTTTAATGTATTGGTCGATAAAACTTAAAAATGCCTTGTTTGTAGGTGCCATAAATCCGTGATGATAACGAATAGTTACATTTTGTGGTAATCCGTATGTTCCGGTTGGCGGGCTGGTTTTTTCGGCATTTATATTGAATGTTAAATCGGGAAAAGTGAGATTAAACAGCGAATCGACAACGACTCCTTCCGACGCCCCTGGCTGTTCCATAGTTTTCCGATCGTTATACTCAAAGCTTGGAAAGAGGTTTACCGCACCTAAAAAGGCCTTATATTGGTCTGACGTCTCTCCTTTAGTTAGTATCTCCATTGCATTATTTAGTGGCTCAACTACTTTATCAACTATATAAACGAACCCATTTTCAGCAAAAATCTCATCGCTAATAATTTTCGCCCCTGCAAAATAAATATCATTGGGACTGTCGAAACCTCTATCGAAATAAAATTCGTAATCACTACTGTTCAATTTATAAATATCAAAATACTCCTGATAAAAAATAGGGGCAGATTTTCGCATGTCTGTAATGGCTCGGCGATGCCATATCGATTTTGTTGTATCAACAATAATAACCTTTTCTTTTTCATCGCCAACGGGCTTGTATCCGGTAACACCATATTTGGTATCCTTTTCGAGTAGCAGGGTCTCGCGCTTAAATCCTCGTGGCTTATTATTATTTAAATCGAGTGTATCAATCCATCCATAAACATCTAATGTACGAAGCTGAATTTTACTCCATGGATTTTGAACAACATGATATTTTACAATTCGTTTTAACTCATCAATTGGGATATCGTCTACTGAATTATACTTTGGATTAGAAGCGAAGTAAGTGTTCCATGCATCGTTTGAGGGAGCAAATATGGTATAACTACCCGAAACATCGATAATACTATCGTACCCAACTCGCTCTACACAACTGGCAAAAGTCGACAACTCGGGATGCTCCAACATTACAGTATAAACTTTCCCCGCCAACCATTCCGGCCTTTGGTATTTTTCATTTTTCAAATCGTTTCGGCAACTAACGATAAGAACCATGATAAACAATGGAAAAAAAAGAAACTTAAACTTAATCATTACCAAATAATTTTATCGGTTTATTCCTAAACAAAACAAACTTTGTGTCAAACTTACAAAAAGTATTTAATGAACCAAACAATAGCTTTTCACAGAAATATTAAAGGGTATTCGCGTATATTTAGCATAAGAATTAGTAAACAACTGAATATCTATTGTTTTAACAAACATTAACAGTTCAAAGATAGAAATTATGTTCACAAATCGACGAAAAAAAGAGCCAATTTAGAACCAGTCTAAAATAAAAGTGATTACTTTTTCAAACGAAAGAACACATTTATTCGAACCAAATTAGGTTAGTTTTGCATAAAAAAAAATACCATGGATGAATTCGACAAAATATGCTTTGTTTGTAAAAACAAGATAACCGAAAATAACTGGCAACTAAACAGCGAAGTAAATCTGCCGGTTTGCAACCAATGCAAAGACACAGCAAAAGAACAAAAAACCGTTGAAGAGTATTTAGATGAACTGGCCGACGGACTGGTTTGCGGCTGTATATAAATATTTAATAGAAACAGACGCGAACTGTTTTGTCGATATTCTTTTAAACAACGATTGTATTTTTGTTAAAATATAAGTTACTTTGAGAAAAGATAACCGGGAAACACAAATGGAAAAACGAACTTGCCTCGAGTGTGGCGAACCGTTACGCGGAAGAGCCGACCAGAAATTTTGCAACGACCTCTGCCGAAATGCATACAACAATAAAAAGTTTGGTGCAGCCACAAATTATATGCGTAAAATAAACCGTATTTTAAAAAAGAATCGTACCATACTTGAAAAACTAAACCCAAACGAAAAAACAATTACATTTAAAAGTGTTCTCGAAAAGCAGGAGTTTAATTTTAACTACTACACACATATGTATACCACGCGCACAGGGCGCGTTTATTTTTTTTGCTACGACCAGGGTTATGCCGAGCTTGAAAACAACAAATATATGCTTGTAAAAAACGAAGTGTAAACGGTTGGGCTGGAAAATACCGGCCACTTAATCGACGAATTTACTCGGGCACGGTACACAATTCAATAATTGCTTTAATTGCAACAGCCGGTTAAATAAACAACCACCGGCGCCACTGGCAGCGATTGCAACGGCACCCTTTTGCAGGCTCGCCCGAGTATTTGTTGACAAACGGCTGCGACCGGAGGAAGCACACGGATTGACTACAAATACCGGGATGAGACAAAAAAGGTAGAGTGGAAAGCGCGGCCGCCAGCAAAAGAATAAATATACCACAGAATAAAAAAATAGCTTTGTTAAATGTTAAATATGAATTTTATGTGTCTTTAATTTCAAATTATTATAAAAGTGCATTGTTGAATTCAAATTTATAATTATAATTGCACAAGAAATTACAAAAATGAATTACGGACAAATACATCGCGGCCATCATTTAAATAACCAATCGTTAGGTAGGCTGTAATTATTTTGTCACTGTTTAAGATATTTAAAGGCTTGCCGGTTACGGTGAGCCTTTTTTAATTTTAACAGAGCTTAAAAAAACACTAAATAAATAAAATGGAAACAAAAATTAAAATTGCAATTCAAACAAAAGGACGGCTAAACGAGGATTCGATGAACCTGATTAACGAAGCGGGAATTGGATTGAGTATTGGCAAACGCAAACTGGTATCGCAAGCAAAAAACTTCCCCATGGAAGCACTCTTTTTACGCGACGACGATATTCCGCAAACTGTTGCCGACGGCGTTGCCGACATTGGTGTTGTTGGCGAGAATGAAATGCTAGAAAAAGAAGAGGATGTGGTAGTGATTAAAAAACTAGGGTTTAGCAAATGCAGGCTTTCGCTGGCCATTCCAAAATCGATAGACTACCCCGGGTTAACATTTTTCAACGGGAAAAAGATAGCCACCTCCTACCCCGTTATCCTGAAAAAATTTCTTGCCGAAAACAGTATCGATGCTGAAATTCACGTTATTACCGGCTCGGTTGAAATTGCCCCCGGAATTGGATTGGCCGATGCAATTTTCGACATTGTTAGCTCGGGGTCAACACTGGTAAGCAACCGATTAAAAGAGGTTGAAGTAGTAATGAAATCGGAGGCCGTTTTAATTGCCACACCAAATTTACCGGCAGCCAAACAGGAAATTATCGACGAGCTTATTTTCCGTATCGAATCGGTGCAGCGCGCCGAGGGCAAAAAATATATTCTGCTAAATGCTCCCAACGAAAAAGTTGAAGAGATAACCGCACTTCTTCCGGGAATAAAAAGTCCGACACTGGTTCCGTTGGCAAAAAAGGGCTGGAGCTCAATGCACTCGGTAATTAGCGAAGACGATTTTTGGGAAATAATAAGTAAGCTAAAAAAAGCCGGTGCCGAGGGAATTCTTGTTGTTCCTATTGAAAAGATGATTTTTTAATTGAGGAGGTAAAACGTTACCTAATGTTTCGAAATGTTTCGAACATTTAACGATAAACAGTAAATGAAACAACCATAACTATAATAGATTGTTAGATTTTTAGATATGAGGCACAAGACGAAAACAAAACAACTGAATATCAGCCATTTTATACAACTGTGAAGATTTATGTATTTTATTGATTATCAGTATGGTATAAAAATACAACGAACTATTATAACTAAAGAATTTAACAAAAAAGAGAGATTTAAAACATCTTGTCTTGATTCTTGATTCTTGATTCTAAATTTTAATATTTAACAAATGAAAACCTATATAAATCCGGAAAAAAGCAGTTGGAACGAAATTCTAAAACGCCCCCTTTTCGATGTTTCTGAGTTGTACGGAAAAGTACAGTCGGTTTTAAATGAAATAAAATCGGACGGCGATGCTGCGTTAAGAAAATATACACTTCAATTCGATGGTTTTCAGCTCGATACAATACGGGTTTCGGAAGACGAAATAAGTGATGCTGCAAAACAGGTTGATGAAGGCTTAAAAAAAGCCATTGCTCTGGCAGCCAACAACATTGCAACGTTTCATTCAGCCCAAAAACAGCCAATTACTAAAATTGAAACCACCGGTGGAGTTACCTGCTGGCAAAAACCGGTAGGTATAGAAAAGGTCGGGCTCTACATTCCCGGCGGCACAGCACCACTGTTCTCAACGGTTTTAATGTTGGCCATTCCTGCAAAAATTGCGGGCTGTAAGAAAATTGTGTTGTGTACTCCACCAAATAAAAAGGGCGAAATTAATCCTGCCATTCTTTACGCGGCAGAAACTGCCGGAGTAACAGAAATATACAAACTTGGAGGGATACAGGCAATTGGAGCAATGGCATACGGCACAGCAACCGTTCCGAAAACCTATAAAATTTTTGGCCCGGGAAACCAATATGTAATGGCTGCCAAACAACTGGTAAGTATGAACAGCGTTGCGATTGATATGCCGGCAGGACCTTCGGAAGTACTTGTTGTGGCCGACAAAACTTCGAACCCCGCATTTGTAGCTGCCGATTTACTTTCGCAGGCAGAACACGGCACCGACAGTCAGGTGATTTTGGTGGCCGACCAAACAGAAACCATCGATAAAATTAAAGCTGAAATTGATATTCAGTTAAATAAACTGCCGAGAAAAGAAATTGCATTAAAAGCACTCGAAAACAGTGTGTTAATTGTTTTGGAAAACGAAGCAGAGCGCATCGGCCTGATAAACGAATATGCACCGGAGCACCTGATTATCAGCACAGAGAATTATGCTGAAATCTCGGAGCAGATAATAAATGCCGGCTCAGTATTTTTGGGTGCGTTCACTCCCGAAAGTGCCGGCGATTACGCATCGGGAACAAACCACACACTGCCTACAAATGGCTGGGCTCGCTCGTACAGCGGCGTAAATATCGACAGTTTTCAACGTAAAATAACATTTCAGGAGGTTACAAAAGAGGGAATTCAAAACATTGGGCCGGCAATAGAAAAAATGGCGGCTGCCGAACAACTCGATGCGCATAAAAATGCAGTAACTTTGAGGTTGAGAGATATAAACACAAGGAATTAGACCTTGTTTAAAGAATTTAACAGGAGAAAAAATTCAAAGAGACAATGCCAAAAATATTGTAGAAACTAATTAGTACATCATTCTGTTTGAAGAACTCCTACGGAGAACTTGTTTTAGAATCTTACAAAAAGAATACAATTAAAATGAAAGGTGGATTCGTATATATTATGAGTAATATAAACAGAACAACGTTTTACATTGGAGTTACCAGCGACTTGAAAACTAGAATTGCTGACCATAAAAATGGAATTGGTTCTGAGTTCACAAAAAAATACAACCTAACTGATTTATTATATTATGAAGATTTTCCGGATATTTATCAGGCAATTGACAGAGAAAAACAATTAAAAAACTGGCATAAACAATGGAAAATAAATTTAATAAAATCAGTAAATCCTGAGATGAATGATTTGTATTGGGAAATCAGATAATAAATTAGAGACCCTGAAACAAGTTCAGGGTGACGTGACTTACTAACCACAGTACTAAATTGAAAGGCTATTCTGTCCGAAGGACTCCTGTGGAGAACTTGTTTCAGAATCTTAGAAATATTTTTTAATTATGTATTAAGAATAAATGAATTATGAGATACTGAATCCACGATGTATATCGGGACAGCATAACAAAACTTATTAACCACGATTTAAAATTAGAACGTCATTCTGAACTTGTTTCAGAATCTAATAGACAGAACAACAGTTAAATACTGAAATAATATTTACAATGACAACAATAAAAAACCTGTTAAGGAAAAACATAAGCAATTTGCACCCCTACTCTTCGGCACGCGACGAGTTTACCGGCGAAGCAATGGTTTTTCTCGATGCCAACGAAAATCCGTTTAACGAACCCTACAACCGCTACCCCGACCCACTTCAAAAAAAGTTAAAAGAGAAAGTGGCGGAATTAAAAAATATTCCGGCCGAAAATATTTTTTTGGGAAATGGCAGCGACGAACCAATCGACTTATTAATTCGCGCCTTTTGCGAACCCGGCACCGACAATATTATTACCATCGACCCAACTTACGGAATGTATCAGGTAGCTGCCGATATTTCGGGAGTTGAATTACGAAAAGTTGCATTAACAACCGACTTTCAACTCGATACCGATGCCATTTTGCAGGCAACCGACACAAATACCAAACTTATTTTCCTCTGTTCGCCCAATAACCCCACCGGAAACAGCTTGGAAAAAGAGGCGATTCTTCGTCTACTTAATCATTTTAAAGGAATCGTAATTCTCGATGAAGCATACACCGATTTTGCCCCCGGAAAATCGTTACTCCCCGACCTTGAAAGTTTCTCAAATCTTATAATTCTGCAAACTTTTTCGAAAGCGTGGGGAATGGCAGGAATTCGGCTGGGAATGGCATTTGCATCGACAGAAATAATTGAAATTCTGAATAAAATTAAATATCCATACAATTTAAATGTCTTAACCCAACAAAAAGCATTGGAACTTTTAAACAATAAAGAGACCGTTAAAGAATGGATAAAACTGCTAATTGCCGAACGCGAAAAAATGGCAGAACAACTAAAAGAGTTTCCTTTTGTGGTAAAAATCTATCCGTCGGATGCAAATTTCCTCTTAATTAAAATGCACGATGCAAAAGGTATTTACAACTACCTGGTTGAAAAAGGAATTATTGTACGCGACCGTTCGTCGGTACATTTATGCGACAACAGTTTACGAATAACAATAGGCACACCGGAAGAAAACAACAAACTAACAGAAGCGTTAAATGAATTAATTTAATAGACATTTTTAATAGGATGAAAATAAGAAAACACGCATTATAGCCAACCGTTGAGAATAATATTAATCAGACAAATAAAATATGAAAAAAGCACTATTTATCGACCGCGACGGGACATTAATTGCAGAACCCGAAGACGAACAAATTGATTCGTTGGAGAAACTGGAATACATACCCAAAGTATTTCGCAACCTCTATTTTATACAGAAAAATCTCGATTACGAACTGGTAATGGTAACCAATCAAGATGGATTGGGGACTGCATCGTTTCCTGAAGATACTTTCTGGCCAACCCACAATAAAATATTGCAGGCTTTCGAGAATGAGGGAGTTGTTTTCGACGATATTATTATCGACCGGACGTTCCCAGAAGAGAATGCACCCACACGCAAACCCCGCCTGGGACTGATGGGAAAATACACCGGTGGCGATTACGATTTGGCAAACAGTTTTGTAATTGGCGACCGGTTAACCGATATTAAACTGGCCAAAAACCTCGGCGCAAAAGGAATTTTGCTTAACGACGGAACTCTGGTTAACGAACTCGAAAAACAAAATCTGACCAATGAATGTGTGCTTGTTTCTTCCGACTGGGACGATATTTATGCAACAGTAGCAGCTCCGCAACGAACTGCCGAAATTAAACGAACCACAAAAGAGACCGATATTTTTATTCAACTAAATTTAGACGGATCGGGAGTTTGCAACATTTCTACCGGACTGAACTTTTTCGACCATATGCTAAACCAGATTGGCCGGCACAGCGGAGTCGACCTAAAAATAGAGGTAAAAGGAGACCTCGAAGTTGACGAGCACCACACCATTGAAGACACGGCGCTGGCACTTGGCGAGGCATTTAAAAATGCCATTGGTAATAAACTTGGAATGGAGCGTTACGGGTTCTGCCTCCCAATGGACGATTGTCTGGCAATGGCAGCAATCGATTTTGGCGGCCGACCGTGGTTAGTTTGGGAGACCGAATTTAACAGAGAGATGGTTGGCGATATGCCCACCGAAATGTTTATGCACTTCTTTAAATCGTTCTCCGATGCCGCTCTTTGCAACCTCAACATTAAAGCCGAAGGTAAAAACGAACACCATAAAATTGAAGCTATTTTTAAAGCACTTGCCAAAGCAATAAAAATGGCCGTTAAACGAGATATTTTTAATTTTGAACTTCCTTCAACAAAAGGAACGTTATAAAAAATATTAACCCCGGAGAAAGCAAAGAAAAGTCACAGAGAAAACAGAGAAAAATTAGATAAAATAAATACAATGACTGAAAATGATATAACAGAAATAATTATTGGTTGTGCTATTAAAGTCCATAAGAACTTAGGTCCAGGGTTATTAGAATCGGCATATCAAGAGTGTTTGTTTTATGAATTAAAAAAGACAGGACTAAAAATTGAAAAAGAGAAGCCGCTACCTCTAATTTATGAAGAAGTAAAATTAGACTGTAGCTATCGAATTGATTTACTAGTTGAAGATAAAGTAATTGTTGAATTAAAATCTGTTGACGAATTAAATAATGTACATCTAGCACAGGTGCTAACATACCTAAAATTAAGTGACAACAAGATTGGGTTGTTAATCAATTTCAATGTAACACAATTAATTAAAGGACTTAAAAGAGTAATAAATAAGTACAAAAAAGATTAACCAAGAAGAAAATATTTGGTAAACTATTCAAT
>JALUZN010000305.1 GCA_027011835.1 Draconibacterium sp.
AGTTATCAGGGTTTGTTTATTATTGAAACTGTTTTGGCAACTCTGGTATTTATTTTCTTTCCCGTTTTATATTCATTTAAAATCGAAAAAAATGTTGATTGATAAAGACTTACTGAAAAAATACAATGTCCCCACACCTCGATATACAAGTTATCCGCCGGCAAACTTTTTTACCGGAAAATTTCAATATTTCGAAGCCGTAAAAAGCATCGATGATTCGAACAACCAACAACCGGAAAATATTTCGTTTTACCTGCATATTCCGTTTTGTTCGCAACTCTGTTCGTATTGCGGTTGCAACACACATATTACTCACGACAAAAATGTTATTCAAAATTATGTCGACGATTTAAAACAGGAAATACTGCTGTATAAAAACCACCTGTCGCCGAACCGCAAAATATCGCAAATCCATTGGGGTGGCGGAACTCCCGATTATTTAAGTGTCGGACAAATTAAAAGTTTGATGCAACTGTTTTTCGATAATTTTGAATTTATCGACAACCCTGAAATAGCAATGGAGTGCCATCCTGCCCATCTCACCTATGAATATATGGACGAGCTGGCCGGGATGAAATTTAACCGTATAAGTTTGGGCGTACAGGATTTTGAAGTTAAGGTTTTGAATGCAGTAAACCGTGCGTTGCCAAATATCGAAATTAACGAGATTGTAAAATACCTGCAAAGCAAAAACATTCCTGTTAATCTCGATTTTGTTTACGGACTGCCCCTGCAAACCGTAGAAAGCTTTAGTAAAACAATCGACAAAGCCATAGCAATTTCACCCGACAGGATTGCACTTTTTTCGTATGCACACGTGCCGTGGGTTAAACCACATCAGAAAATTCTGGAAAAATACGCACTCCCCGAGGCAGGGTTAAAAACCGAAATTTTTGAAATGGCGTTTTCGAAATTTACGGATAACAAATACGTTTCGATTGGCTTAGACCACTTTGCAAAACCCAACGACGAACTGGCAATTGCATTAAAAGATAAAAACCTGAGCCGGAATTTCCAGGGATATTGTACACGCCAAACAACCGGGCAGGTTTATGCACTCGGGGTAAGCGGAATAAGTCAGCTAAACAGTGCATTTCTGCAAAACACGAAAGATTTAAAAACGTATTCGCAGAAAATCTCGGAAGGTGTTTTCCCCTTCGAAAAGGTCTATTTCCTGAATAAAAATGAAAAGATTATCAGCTATATTATTACTGAAATAATGACAAACAGATATGTATCGTCAAGACAGACTCAATCTCTTTTTAATATCAGTTTTTACGAAATTGTGACCATTACAAAATTGGATTTTAGCAAGTTACAAGAGTTTAAAGACGAAGGATTAATTGATATTTCGAATTTTGGAATTTCAGTTACCCACAAAGGAATGTTCTTTCTACGGAATATTGCAGCAGTATTCGACCCGCTAATGCATCAGCCGGGTAAGAAGTTTTCAAAAGCATTATAATTATGAAACGGGTAGCAATAATTGGAGCCGGAATAACAGGATTAACAACAGCTTTTTATCTGAAAAGAGCCGGAATAGATTTTGCCGTTTTTGAAAAATCGGACCACACTGGCGGAGTAATTTCAACAAAAACAGAAGATGGTTTTTTATACGAAACAGGGCCAAATACCGGTACAATTTCGAATACCGAAACGGTAAAACTTTTTAAGCAGCTTGAAAGAGACGTAAATATTGAACTTGCCGACGAGACCGCAAAAAAACGGTTGATTTTAAAAAATGGCAGGTGGGAAGTTTTACCCGGTGGAATTATTCCGGGAATTAAAACAAACCTTTTTACATTAACAGACAAATTCAGGCTGCTTGGCGAACCTTTCCGTAAACCGGGCACAAACCCTAACGAAACAGTTGCTGAGCTTGTAAAACGGCGGATGGGGAAATCGTTTCTCGATTATGCCATCGACCCGTTTATTTCGGGAATTTATGCTGGCGACCCCAAAAAACTGGTGACAAAATATGCGCTGCCAAAACTCTATAATTTAGAGCAACAGTATGGGAGTTTTATTGGCGGAGCCATAAAAAAGGGGCGGGAGAAAAAATCGGAACAGGAGAAAAAAGTAACGAAAAAAATATTCTCGGCTGAAGGCGGGCTTTCGCAAATTATTAATG
>JALUZN010000306.1 GCA_027011835.1 Draconibacterium sp.
CAAAAGTTTGCTCCAGACTTGCTTCCCAGTCGCTGTGAGTTAAATTGGGAAGCCCGTAAATTAAATCGATACTAATATTTTCAATACCCGTTTTTACTGCATTTTTAACCGACTCGATTGCCTGAAATGCAGAGTGCCGGCGGTTCATGTTTTTTAAAAGTTCGTCATTAAACGATTGAATACCAATGCTTAACCGGTTTATTCCGGCGTTGTAAATCTGTTGTAAATAGTTGGGCGTTAAATCGTCGGGGTTGGCTTCGAAAGTTATTTCGGCTTTTTGGTGAACAGTAAATTCAGCTTTTATAAAAGAGAGTATTTCATTCAGCTCTTTTTCGTTTAAAACCGACGGTGTACCTCCTCCAAAATAGATGGTTTTAACCGGTTCGTTTTCGAGGTAGTTTTTGCGCAAAACAATCTCTTTTTTTAATGCCGAAATAAATTCCGGAAGAAGCGACGTGTCGAGTGTTTTATAAAAATCGCAATAAAAACACTTTTGCCTGCAAAATGGAATATGAATGTAAATACCTGCCATTACTATTGTTATCGTCTTTTTCTGCTCAAACCAAATTGCTTTTCCAAAAACCTATCTCGATTGAGTATAATTCAAATTAAACAACTTTAATAAAAACCGTTAACTTGCGCCAAAATTATTTTTTTTTGATGAAGTTATTAAGTTTTTGGAAACCTGCATTATGGCTGGCAATTATTTGCTACGGACTATTTATTCCGGCCAGCGAACTCCCAACAAAACCCTTTGTAAATATTCCGCATTTCGACAAAATGGTTCATTTTTCACTTTTCTTCGGGTTAAATATTTTATTGATGCGACCTTTAAAAAAGTTAAATTTAAAATACTATTTACTGGCACCGTCAATCTCTGTTTTTTTTGGGTTAATACTCGAGTACGAGCAACATATTATTACAATTTCGCGTAACAGCGATTTTTACGATTTCCTTGCCAATTTAACCGGAATAATTGCCGCTTCGTTGTTTTACTACTTTTTTGTTACGGGCAAAAAATGGGAAAAGTATTTTTAGAGTTTTATTAAATCGTCGTATTTTTCAATATCGCGGCTAATTACTGCGAGGGTTGTCTCTTTATAAAACTCGCGTATTTCGGTACGCAACTTATCGTATTGTGCGTGAACCGGGCAGAGTGGTTTCGACGGGTCGTGTGTTTTACAAGGTTCGAGGCTGATTAAACAGTTGGTAAAAAACTCCTCGCCATCTACTTTTGTTACAATATCCCAAAGTGTTATTTCGGTTGAGTCTTGTGCTAAAGCAAATCCTCCGTTTGGCCCTTTTGTTGAAAGAAGCAAATTTTGACGTACCAGATTTTGAAGAATTTTACTTAAAAACGGTGACGATAAATCTAAATCTTTCGCTATCTTTTTTATCCCAATCCGGTTCTCTTTTTCCGAAAACTTACCGAGATAAATTAATGCTCGTAGCGCGTATTTACAAGTATTCGATAACATCTGCTCTATTTTTTATTTTGTTTCCGTGTTTTGCTGAACGAGTTTTTTGCAAAAACGGGAAATTCTTT
>JALUZN010000307.1 GCA_027011835.1 Draconibacterium sp.
CTTCAACTAAGGCTTTATATTGATTGTGTTGCAATGTCATTTTATTTTAAAATAATTAAACCGCAAAGATGAAATTATTTTTTAATCCACCTACTTTTCAAGGTGATCCACTCCTTTCGCAAAAACCGCCTTAGCCAAAACCCGAAAAGCTATGTGGTTTGGGTATATTTATATCAACCTCTTTTTAATACCATTAAAAATATCTATTTTTAAAAAGAAGTTTAACCAATGAACGAGCATAAGAGATTAAATATTAAAGAGTGGGCAGTTGAAGACAGGCCGCGCGAGAAACTATTAATAAAAGGTGCGCGCCACCTTACCGATGCCGAATTAATTGCTATTTTAATTGGCTCGGGAAACACAACCGAAACTGCTGTTGAGCTGGCAAAACGTATTTTAACCGCTACAAATAATAATTTAAACGAACTGGGCAAAAAGGGCATTGACTATCTAAAATCGTTTAACGGAATTGGCCAGGCAAAAGCTGTGTCGATTGTTGCAGCACTCGAATTGGGGAAACGCCGAAAAGATGCCGATGTTTTCAATAAAAATAAAATTGGAGGGAGTAAAGATGTTGTGGATTTCTTTCGCCCGCAGCTGGCCGACTTAACCCACGAAGAGTTTTGGGTGATGTTTTTAAATAGAGGCAACAAAATTATCGATACATTTATGGTGAGCCAAGGTGGAATCTCCGGAACTGTAATCGATGTTCGATTAATTTTAAAAAAGGCAATAGAAAAGCTTGCCAGCTCGTTAATTCTTTGTCATAATCACCCATCAGGAACGATTCAGGCTTCGAATGCCGATATTTCGATAACTAAAAAGATTATAGATGCAGCAAAAATTATGGATATTACAGTTCTCGACCACATTATTATTACACAAAACAGCTTCCTTAGTTTTGCCGACAATGGAATGCTAAACCTGTAAATTACTGCTATGATTTTGCTCTATTCCGAAGAAATTACGCCACGAATTAAATACATTTCCCGACTTTTGTTCTCGCAAATTTTACAAACAGAGATTTCGTTTACCACAGATTCAGCGAGTTTCCGAGATTCGCAACTCCCTAAAATAAACTACTCGTTCGAGAAATTCGATGACGAAATATACATTCAACCACATCGGTTAATGCACGATAATACGTTGGAGATACCAACAATTGAGGCTGTTTGGTACGAGAACGAAAAATATTTTTTCGAGAGTTCGGACGATTCGGTATTGCCATTCGACCCGCTTGCTGCATCGTTTTTTCTGGTTACCCGTTTCGAAGAATATGGCTCGAAAACTGTCGATAATTATAATCGATATAAAGCAGAAAACAGTATTCTCGCTAAATACGGTTTGTTAAAAAAACCGGTTATAAATATCTGGGCTAATCTGCTTGCCAACAAGATTGCTGAAAAATATAACGGGTTACATTTTGCAAAACAATCGTTTAACTTTATCTCCACCATCGATATCGATAATGCCTGGGCGTATAAATACAAAGGTTTTTTTCGAACTTCGGGGGCACTGCTAAAATCGGTTATAAAAGGGAATTTCACCGAATTTAAATCGCGAATAAAAGTTCTTACAAACAACGAACCCGACCCATACGATTCGTATAAATACCTTACCCAAGAGTTTAAAGGGAACGAAGATAAAGTGCTGTTTTTCTTTTTGTTGGGCGATTATGGCCATTTCGATAAAAATGTTTCGTATAAAAATAAGCATTTAATCGAGCTTATTCAGAATACAAAAAAGAGATACGATATTGGTATTCATCCGTCGTTTGCATCGAGCAAAAACGAAGGAACAGAAAAGGTGAGAACAGAGAAAGAACGCCTCGAGAAAATTTGTGGCGGGGAGATTACAAAAAGTCGTCAGCACTTTCTACGACTTAAATTCCCAAATACTTACTTGCAATTAATCGATGCAGGTATTGCAGAAGATTACTCGATGGGATACGCTTCACAACTTGGATTCAGAGCAGGAATTTGCACTCCCTATTATTTTTACGATTTAAAAAACGAGGTGGAGACAAACCTGCTAATTGTTCCGTTTCAGGTGATGGACGGCACTTTTCTGAACTATCTGAAATTATCGCCCGAAGAGGCAATT
>JALUZN010000308.1 GCA_027011835.1 Draconibacterium sp.
TGATCCATGTAACTCGCATGCACAATTTATACATAAACTTTTGTGTTGTGTCGACCATGCTCGTTTCATTCGTCCTAAAAAACATTAATAATTTGGGTTAAAACCAACTTATTACTATTTTTTTTTTGAATCTTCGTAATTCAAAATTAAAACTAATAAAATTGAAAAAAATGGACATTAAAACTTCGCCTTTCGGAATACTTAAAGATGGTCGCGACGTAAATCTTTTTACGCTCACCAACGATAAAATTACAATAAAAATCACCAATTACGGAGCAATTATTACCAGTTTTGAAATGCCTGACAAACAAGGAAATATCGACAATGTAGTTTGCGGTTTCAACAACCTTGATTCGTACATTAGCGATGAATACACTGGCGGATGTCCCTATTTTGGTGCATTAATCGGGCGGTTTGGAAATAGAATTGCAAACGGCCATTTAGAGATTGATGGTGTTGAGTACAAAATGGCAATTAACAACGGGCCAAATCATTTACACGGCGGAATTTTGGGGTTCGACAAGAAACTATGGAATGCCAAAACGTTTGCCGAAGAAGATAAGATTGGCGTAAAACTCACCTATTTAAGCGTTGACGGCGAAGAGAATTATCCGGGAAACTTACAAGTTACCTGCATTTATTCGCTCGATTCGGAAAACAATCTCAGCATTGAATACCTGGCCGAAACCGATAAAACTACCGTGGTAAATTTAACCAACCACTCCTATTTCAATTTAACCGGCGGAAAAGAAAATATTCTGGAACACGAACTGGAACTTACTGCCACAAAAATGACAGAAATGGTTGATCAAATTCCTACCGGAAAAATTGTAGATGTTGCCAATACAGTTTTCGACTTTACAACTTCGAAAAAAATAAATCGCGACATTGAAAGTCTTGCTACCGGTTACGACGACAATTTTGTACTCGATAACGAATCCGGCGAGCTAAAATACATCGGCACATTAAAAGAGAGCAATAGCGGACGTAAAATAAAAGTGTACACCACACAACCCGGAATACAGGTTTATACAGGATATTGGAATCCTGAATTTATTATTAACGGTGAAAAGAAATTTGGAAGCTATTCGGGAATTGCTTTAGAAACCCAACACTATCCCGACTCGGTAAATCGTCCTGAGTTCCCATCGACACTACTAAAACCGGGAGATCTTTACAACGAAAAAACAATTTATAAGTTTTTGTCTGAATAGAGTCGACACGGATACCACCTAAAAATAAAACAGCTGATTATCAACAGTCCGGTATTTTATATCGCGATGATTTGGTAATCAGTTCTATTTTACCGAGGATAATACATCGGCTAAATGAATTGTTTTAATGGGCAGTTTATGTTTTCGTATATACGCTTCCATATTCATTAAGCACGATGCCTCGGTTGAAACAATATATTCGGCACCTGTTTTTAGTGCGTTTTCAACTTTCTGATTGGTCATTGCAGCCGAAATAGCATGAAACTTTGCAGCAAATGTTCCGCCAAATCCGCAACAGGTATCGGTATGTTCCATCTCAATTAATTCGAGTTGTTGCACTTTACTTAAAAGAATTCGGGGTTCGTTTTTTATCCCGTATTCGCGTAACCCGGCACACGAATCGTGAAAAGTAACTTTATGATTAAAGGTTGCCCCAAAATCTATTTTTTGAAGATGATTAACAAGGAAGTCGGAAAACTCAACTATTTTGCTCGACAGATTTTCCGATTTTCTCAAAAAAGTTTCATCCTCGTTAAATAGTTTTGAATAGTAGTTTTTTACAAAACCTATGCACGATGCCGACGGACCTACAACAACTTCAGCAGGCTCAAAATCGGCAATAAATTTAGTTGCCACAGTTTTTGCCTCTTTCCAATAACCACTGTTAAAGGCAGGCTGCCCGCAACAAGTCTGCTCGGCATTATAATGCACGTTACATCCTGCACGCTCCAAAACAGCAATAAAATTCGATGCAGTTTCGGGGTAAAACTGGTCGATAAAACAGGGGATAAAAGCTTCAATATTCATAATAATAAATAAAGCATGAAAGTAAAAAAGAGAACCGGTATAAAAAAGAAGTTGGTCTGTTTTTTATCTCCTAAAACA
>JALUZN010000309.1 GCA_027011835.1 Draconibacterium sp.
ATAAAAGAACAATGGATATAAAAGAACAACTTCAGAATAAAATAGATAACAAAACAAAACCACTTGGTTCGCTGGGTGTATTAGAAGAAATTGCTTTACAAATAGGGCAAATTCAAAACACCCTTTCACCAAAAATAGAGAAGCCTACATTGCTTGTTTTTGCTGCCGACCACGGCTTGGCAGACGAGGGAGTGAGCCCGTATCCGAAAGATGTTACGTGGCAAATGGTAATGAATTTTTGTGCTGGCGGGGCTGCAATAAATGTTTTTTGCAAGCAAAATAAAATAAATTTAAAAGTTTTTGATGTAGGTGTAGATTACGATTTTCCGGAAAGCTTACCCGTGGAGACTATAAAAGTTGCAAGAGGCAGCCGGAATATGCGACACGAGCCGGCAATGACTCTAACCGAGTGCGAAACAGCAATGAAAACCGGGAAAGAAATTGTGCAACGAGAAGCCCAAAATGGATGCAACACTATTGCTCTTGGCGAAATGGGAATTGGAAATACATCGGCATCGGCACTGCTAATGCATAAATTTACAGGCTTGCCCATTGATGATTGCACCGGGCGCGGTGCCGGACTCGATGGTGAAAAACTGGATAGAAAAACAGAACTATTAAAAGAGATTTCAGCAAAATATAACCCCGAAACTCCGGTTGAAATTCTTGCCACTTTTGGCGGACTGGAAATTGCAACAATGGTAGGTGCATTCTTAGAGGCCAAAAAACAGGGAATGATAGTTTTAGTAGATGGATTTATTGCTACGGCGGCACTGTTAACTGCTTCAAAAATTGATTCTTCAATTACCGAGAATGCCATTTTTTGTCACTCCTCAAACGAAAAAGGACACCATAAAATGTTGCAGCAACTTCATGCTCGACCGCTTTTAAATTTAAATATGCGTTTGGGCGAAGGTTCCGGTGCAGCAGTGGCATTTCCACTAATAAAATCGGCAGTGGCATTTTTAAACGAAATGGCAAGTATGGAAGATGCCGGTGTGGCAGGGAAAGATTGAAATTTTCTTTGCAACATCATACTTAATCTATACTCAAACCAAATAGGTTTTCGGGAATTGAGCAAAGCGAAATCACGAATGCACAGCTTTATGAGTAAATTAGGCGAAGTTATTTTTGTTCAATGTTTTTCGATGAAGCCATGGACAAAAAGAACGAGCATAACCCCGATGCCTATTAGGACGAAAAGCTATTTAGATTGAGTATGTCTGTTCATTTCTTTTTAATAACTATTAAAACAAAACAATCTCACCTATAGCTGAAATAGATATTTTTACATTCGAAATTTGATGCAAGGGAATACTGTTAAAATCAGTAGCTGTACCCGCAGCCGTATTTTGCAAAATGTTTTGGTCTATCAATGCCACTGTTGAAAAATGGGAAGGCAGGCCAAAATGCAATAAGCCGGAAGACCTATCAAATTTTTTTATAATTCGTAGCTTTCGGGAAAAAAAGCTTAGGAAGACAAAAATCGCTTTCTGATATTTTATCCTTTTTGCTACCATTAATTATTTAACCTTTAACTGTAAATTAATGGAACAAATTCATGTTGTTAAACGTGACGGTACGCGTGCGCCCATCGATTTGGCGATGATACACGAAGCTGTTGACTGGGCTTGTAACGGGTACGAAAATGTATCGGTTTCCGACATTGAAATTAACTCGAAACTTCAGTTTTACGAAGGAATTACAACTTCTGAGATTCAGAAAGTTATGATTCGTTCGGCAGCCGATTTAATTTCGGAACAGCGCCCTAACTACCAGTATGTAGCTGCACGGCTGCTTTTAATGGATTTACGCAAACAAGTTTATAAACAGGCAAATCCTATCCCATTCGAATATTTGGTTCGGAACAATATTTACAAAGGCATTTACGACAAAGTGTTGCTCGAAAAATACAGCACGCAAGAGTTAGTCTATTTTAGTAAACATATTGTATACGACCGCGATTTTAGGTTTACTTTTGCGGGTCTAAGTCAAATGGTTGACAAATACCTGCTGCAAGACCGACGTACCGGAGAGTTATACGAAACTCCACAAGAGGCTTTTATGCTTATCGGGATGTTTATGTTTATGAACTACGAAAAGCGTTTGCGAAAAGCATTTGTTATTCGGTTGTACAACGCACTTTCGGAGTTTAAAATTAGTTTGCCAACCCCAATTATGTCGGGAGTTCGCACACCTCTCAGACAATTTAGTTCGTGCTGTTTAATCGATGTTGGCGACTCGGTAGAATCGATTATGAATTCTAATACTGCGGTTGGATACTACACAGCTCAACGTGCTGGAATTGGGCTTAGTTTTGGGCGCATTCGCGGTATCGATGCACAAATTCGCGGAGGCGAAGTGGTGCATACCGGCCTTGTTCCTTTTCTGAAAATGTACGAAGCAACAACAAAAAGTTTTACCCAAAATTCAATTCGCGGAGGTGGTTCAACATCATCGTTGCCTTTTTTTCATTGGGAAATAGAAACATTTATACAGCTAAAGAACAATAAAGGGAACGATGAAAACCGTGTCAGAAGAATGGATTATTCGGTAGCACTAAATAAACTATTTCGCGAAAGAGTAAAAAACAATCAAAAAATCACTCTGTTTTCAAGCGAAGAAACTCGCGATTTATACAACCTCTTTTATAGTTCTGAGTACGAGCGATTTGTTGATATGTACAAGCATTTCGAGAACGATTCAACCGTTCGAAAAAAACAAATTAACGCCCGCGAATTTTACCTTGCACTTTTAAAAGAGCGCTACGAAACCGGGCGAATATACATCTTCAATGCCGACCATGTAAACCATCACAGCTCGTTTAAAGATAACATTTACATGAGTAACTTATGTCAGGAAATTACACTCCCAACCGAGCCTCTTACTGATATTAACAAAGAAACAGGCGAAATTGCAATGTGCATTTTAAGCAATGTAAATCTTGGCAAACTCGAAACCATAGACGAACTTGACGAGCTCACCGATTTATTGGTTCGCTTCCTCGACGAGTTGATTGATTATCAGGAGTACCCAGTTGTTGCAGCAGCAAAATCAACCAAAAACCGTAGAAGTTTAGGAATTGGCGTCTCCGATGTATTTAATTTTCTGGCAAAAAACAGACTACATTTTAATGAAAGTGGGGGGCGAAAAGTTATACATCAATATATGGAGCGATTTCAGTTTGGGTTAATAAAAGCCTCGGCTACTCTTGCACACGAAAAAGGAGCTTGTAAGTATTACAACCGCACAAAGTATTCCGACAATATTTTCCCAATTGACACGTACGAAAAAAATGTTGATGAAATAACTCCCAATAAGTTGCTTTGCGACTGGGAGGCATTGCGAAAGTTGGTTCGCGAAAACGGAATGCGAAACTCGGCATTAAGTGCTATTCCGCCTGCTGCATCGAGCTCAATTGTTTCAAACTCGACCCCGGGAATAGACCCGGTAAGAAAATTGCTTATTGCAAAAATGAGTAAATACGGACCGTTAAAACAGTTGGTGCCGGGGTTCGAAAGGTATAAAGAAAACTACCCGTTAGCCTGGAACATCGACAATGAAGAATATCTAAAATTTGTTGCAATATTTCAAAAATTCTTAGACCAAAGCATCAGTACAAATATATACTACGATGTAGCAAAATACCAGAAAAACAAAGTTCCGGTGCGCGATTTAATCAGGCACGAAAGTATTGCTCATAAATATGGGCTAAAAACACTTTACTACCTTAACAGTAACGACAACTCGGGTGAAGCATCGCAAGAGCTGGCACAAAAAGACGAAGACCCCGTTTCGTTAAAAGTTGCCACAATGAATATTGAAATTGAAGTAGATGCTTGCGAAGGGGGAGCTTGTTCGGTTTGATTCACAATAAAAACAAATAAAATGAAAAATATACCAAGTATTTAC
>JALUZN010000310.1 GCA_027011835.1 Draconibacterium sp.
GTATTTACAACGAAAATAAAATTGATTTTTTAAAAGAGAAAATGTTTTTTGGGAAAGGAAAAAACCTGCAGCGGTACGATGTGCAAAAATACCCATTTTACGAAAACCTTTCGCAACGCATGTTGAGTTTTTTCTGGCGTCCGGAAGAAATCTCGCTTATAAAAGACATTAACGATTTTAATACGCTCTCGGAGCAGGAGAAATTTATATTCACAGAAAATCTAAAGTACCAAATTCTTCTAGACAGTGTGCAGGGACGCTCGCCATTTCTCACTTTCGGGCAGGTTGTTACTCTTCCCGAAGTTGAAGAAGCTATTATTATTTGGGACTTTTTCGAGACCATTCACTCCATGAGTTACTCATATATCATAAAAAATGTATATGCCGACCCCGAAAAAGTATTCGACGATATTATGATGAATGAGATGATTGTTGAACGCGCCGCTTCGGTGACCAACCAGTACAATGATTTCTATCACACTTTAATTAAATATCAAGCACAGCAACTTGGCGCCGGTGGAATAGAAAAAATTAATCTTAACGAGTTAAAAAAGAAACTTTATCTGGCATTGGTATCAGTTAATATTTTGGAAGGAGTGCGGTTTTATGTATCGTTTGCCTGTTCGTTTGCTTTTGCCGAAAACAAAAAAATGGAAGGAAATGCAAAAATTATAAAATTTATTGCCCGCGACGAAAACGAGCACCTTGCTATTACACAAAAAATGATTCGCGACTTGCGAAAAAACCGCGACGAAGGATTCTCCGAAATAATTGAAAGCTTAGACAACGAAGTGTATAAAATGTATAAAGAGGCCGCCGAACAAGAGATGCGCTGGGCGGAATACCTATTTAAAAAAGGCTCAATAATTGGATTGAACGATAAGCTGCTCGTAAAATATATGAAATACATGACCGACAAACGGTTAAAAGGGATTGGGTTAGAACCCATTTATAACGAAAAAACAAATCCGCTCTCATGGATGGACCACTGGCTGAAAAACGATGCCGTAGAAGTGCTTCCGCAAGAAACAGAAATTAGTTCGTATGTAGTGGGCGGCATTGACATGGATGTAAAAGACAACGACTTTGATATTTAAAACCTACAACAATGAAAGTACAAAAACGCGACGGAAGAATTCTCCCCTTCGATTCAGGAAAAATATCTTTTGCAATTTTTAAAGCACTGCGTGCAACAGGGCAGCCAAACCGAGAGTTGGCAAACCAAATAACCCAAAAAGTTATTTCGAAACTAAAAAGTAAAACACCAAAAGTTGAAGAGATACAGGATTGGGTTGAGTATGAACTTTTTGAACACAAACTGTATAAAACAGCAAAAGCTTACATTATTTACCGTAAACAGCACGAGGGAATTAGAAATATAAAAGAACTCTTCTCGAACATCGATATAATAGATGACTATATAAGCAACAACGACTGGCGAATAAAAGAGAGTGCCAACTCAACCTACTCGTTGCAGGGAATGAACCAACACGTTTCAACCATTGTAAGTTCGCAATATTGGTTAAACAAAATTTATCCTTCCGAAATTGGGATTGCACACAAACAAGGAAAAATACACATTCACGACCTCGGCTATCTCAGCGTTTATTGCGTAGGATGGGACTTACAAGAACTTATTATGGTAGGATTTAAAGGTGTACCAGGAAAAATAGAAAGTAAGCCAGCAAAGCATTTCAGAACGCTTTTAGGCCAAATTGTAAATTTCTTTTACACAATGCAAGGCGAAGCTGCGGGAGCTCAGGCATTTTCTAATTTCGATACTTATCTTGCTCCATTTATTCGTTTCGACAACCTTTCCTACGCAGAAATAAAACAAGCACTGCAAGAGTTTCTTTTCAACATGAATGTGCCTACACGGGTTGGATTTCAAACACCATTCACAAACATTACACTCGACTTGGTAGTTCCGAATAATATGAAAGATATGGCGGTGATAATTGGGGGAAAAACACAAAAGTCAACCTTCGGTGAATATCAGCACGAGATGGATTTGTTTAATAAAGCCTTTGCCGAAGTTATGACCGAAGGCGATGCAAACGGTAGAATTTTTTCGTTTCCCATACCCACCTATAATATTACAAAAGATTTCGACTGGGAAAATGAATACCGACAGCCAATATGGGAAATGACTGCAAAATATGGGATTCCATACTTCTCGAATTTCGTAAACTCCGACATGTCGCCCGACGATGTTCGCTCGATGTGTTGCCGCCTGAGATTGGACACAACTGAGCTTAAGTCTCGTGGTGGCGGATTGTTTGGAGCAAATCCGCTTACAGGCTCGGTAGGTGTTGTTACGCTTAATTTACCACGAATTGCTTACGAGTCGAAAACCGAAGACGAGCTGTTTCAACGTATCGAAAAACTTATGGAGATGGCAAAAGAGAGCCTCGAGATTAAACGAAAAGTTATTGAGCGACTTACCGAGAATGGGCTTTATCCATATTCTAAATTTTATTTACGAAACATCAAAAAGAAAAATGGTGCCTACTGGGACAACCATTTCTCAACCATCGGGCTGATAGGTATGAACGAGTGTCTTATCAATTTCTGGGGGGTCGATATTACTTCGAAACAAGGAAATAAATATGCCGAGAACATAATGATTTTTATGCGTAACAAATTGCAGGAGTTTCAAAACAAAACCGGCCATATTTATAATCTTGAAGCTACTCCGGCCGAAGGAACAACCTACCGGCTGGCTCAGTTAGACAAAACTCAATTCCCCGACATTATTACTGCAAACGAGCAACAAGTACACAAAAATGGTGCAGCTCCCTATTACACAAACTCAAGCCAGCTTCCAGTTGGACACACCGACGATATTTTTGAAGCCCTCGAGTTGCAAGACAATCTTCAAACAAAATATACAGGAGGAACAGTATTCCATACCTTTGTGGGCGAAAATAAATTACCACCCAAAAGTGTTAAACAACTTGTTAAAATGGTGTGTAATAATTTTAAATTGCCTTATTTTACACTCTCGCCAACATTTAGTATTTGCCCTCAACACGGCTACATTTATGGCGAACACAAACAGTGTCCGAAATGCAAAGCAAACGGAATACAAATTGAATGCGAGGTGTACTCACGGATAGTGGGATATTTACGACCAGTTGACCAGTGGAACGATGGGAAACAAGCTGAATTTGAGGAGCGCAAATTATTCGACAAAGAAATTGTTTTAATAAAATAAATTAAAAATTAAAAATTTTAAAAATGAATGTAACAATAATTGAAGTTATTAAAGGAATGTTAGCTCCAGGAATAATGATTTCTGCATGCGGACTACTCTTACTGGGAATGAATAATAAGTATTCGCTTGTGGTAAATCGAATCAGGACACTTAATTCCGAATTCAGAGATTTGGATAAAGAACAATCCAATCGCCGCGACTGTATTCTTGCTCAACTCCCATTATTAATAGAGAGGATGAAACTGATTAGGAATACAGTTTGGCTTTATACAGTTGGTATTGCCATGTTTATTCTCTCTATTTTCATTTTAGGAATATACTCATTTGTGGAATATAATCAGTCGTTAAACATTGTGGCTTTTGTGATTTTTATTGCTGCTTTAATTGCAGTAGTTACAGGTGT